>RFMI01000094.1 GCA_009927815.1 Betaproteobacteria bacterium
GCGCGACGGCCTGCTCTACGGCCGTGGCGCCGCCGACATGAAGGCCGGGCTGGCGGCGTTCGTTACCGGCCTCGAATCGCTGTACGCGCAGACGCCCGATCCGCGCGGCTCAGTGGCGCTGCTGCTGACCTCCGATGAAGAAGGCGATGCCATCGACGGCACCGAAAAGGTGGTGCAGGCGCTGCAGGCGCGCGGCATCAAAGCTGACCACTGCATCATCGGTGAGCCGACCAGCTCGGCGCGGCTCGGCGATATGCTCAAGAATGGCCGCCGCGGCTCGCTCTCGGCGCGGCTCACGGTGCGCGGCATCCAGGGCCACATCGCCTATCCGCATCTGGCGCGCAACCCCATCCACGAGGTCGCGCCAGCCATCGCGCAACTGGCACGCGAGGTCTGGGACGAGGGCAACGCGCACTTCCCCAAGACCACCTGGCAGATCAGCAACATCCACGGTGGCACCGGCGCTACCAATGTGATCCCGGGCGAAGTCGCCATCGACTTCAACTTCCGCCACTCGACCGCGGTCACCGCCGACGAACTCAAGGCGCGCGTCGAGGCCATCTTGCGCAGCCACGGGCTCGACTTTTCGCTGGCTTGGGCGCGCGCCGGAGCGCCCTTCCTGACGCCTGCCGGCAGCGTGGTCGACGCGCTACGCGGCGCCATCCATGGCGTCACCGGCCTCGACGCCGAGTTGTCGACCACCGGCGGCACGTCGGATGGCCGCTTCATCGCCCAGTGGTGTCCTCAAGTGGTCGAATTCGGCCCGTCCAACGCCACCATCCACAAGATCAACGAATGCGTGGCGGTGGCCGACCTCGAGCCTCTCTCGGCGATCTACGCCGACGCCCTAGCCCAGCTGACGGCCTAAGCCGGCGCGCGCAACTCAGCTACGCGGAGCCTCGCCGGTGGCGTCGCCGGCCGCCGGTGCTGCCCCAGACGCAGCACCTGCCGCCTTGAGACTGGTTGCCTGCGCGTTGAGAAAATCGCTGACCATGCGGAAATAGTCCATGCCCGGGGCCATCGGCGGCACGTTGCCGCTGGCATTGCCAGTGGCCGGCGGCGGCACGAAGGGGTTGGCGAATGGATTGACAGCCGCCCCGGCGAAGGGATTGCCTGCCATCGCATTGCCCGCCATCGGATTGGCGAAGCCCGGCATCAGGAACGCGGCCGTAGGCATGGTCTGCGCCATCAGACCGCTGAGCTTGGCGGCGGCGTCGGCACCGGTGTTCATCTGCGCCAGAGTCTGTAACAGCGTGGTGTAGCTGGCGCCAATTCGGCTCATCTCACGCACCGTGCCGACGAACAGGTCGGCCTCGCCGCCCTCGGCGTACTGGTTGATAGCGGCAATCAGCTCGCGCCGACGGTCCCAAGGATCGTTTGCATTGGCCAGGTAGGCGCGGACCTCCTTGAGCAGGGCCAGTACTTCGCCAGGAATGGGGTCCATCGACATCTCCAGTGATTGAGCGGCTGCCGCTCGTAGGCTATGACAGTGATGTTGCCGGTGTGAGGCTGTCAAAGAATTGACGCACCTCATCGGCATCGCGCAGCAATGGCATGGCTGGCAGCGCCGCACGCAACTGGCGACCGTACCCTTTACCGATGAGCCGAGGGTCGCAAATGACCAGCACGCCGCGGTCGTCGACATCACGAATCAAGCGCCCGGCCCCTTGCTTGAGCAAAATCGCGGCTTGCGGCACCTGCCAAGCGGTGAAGGGCTGTTCGCCGGCGGCACGCAGCTGTTCCAGCCGAGCTGCCAGCACCGGGTCGTCGGGGGGTGCGAACGGCAAGCGATCGATCAGCACCAGCGACAGCGCCTCGCCACGCACGTCGATGCCCTCCCAGAACGACAAGCTACCCAGCAAGACGGCGTTGCCGAGCCGCTTGAAGCGCTCCAGCAACTCGTGACGCGGCGCCTCGCCCTGCACCAGCACCGGGTAGTCGCAGGCACCCGGCTGGCGCAAGGCGCGGGCAGCGTCGCGCAAGGCCCGCAAACTGGTAAACAGGCCAAACGCGCGGCCGCGACTCAAGGGCAACACGCGCTTGAGCGTGTCCACCACAGCCGCGTTGTAGGTGGGCGAGGACGGTTCCGGCAGCCCAGTTGGCACATACAGGCGTGCCTGACGCGCGTAATCGAAGGGGCTGTCCCAATGGTGGGCCGTTGCGTCATTCAGTCCGAGCTGCTGGCGGAACAGCGAGAAGTCGCCGGCCACCGACAGCGTTGCCGAGGTGAACACCCAGCCGCGCGGCTGCGCGGCCAGTGTGCCAGCGAACACCGGCGCCACCGACAGCGGCGAGCGTTGCAAGCGCACCGCCTGGGTGCTGCATTCGAGCCACAGCACCTCGTCAGGACTGCCGCCGTCCAACCAGGCGGCGACATCGACCAGCGCCTGCGTCGCCCGCTCGGCGCACCGAGCGAGGTCTTCGCTGCGACCCGCGACTGCCGCCAGATGCTCTGCGGCCAAGCGCAAGCGCGCGATCAACCCCTCTAGCGCTTCGGCGAAATCTGGCTCGAGCAGAGCCTGCGGTCGCGGCAGGCGCTGTCCGGCGTCGCCCAGCGTGTTGCGCAAACGCTTGCAGGCGGCGTCCAGGGGTAGCAGGGTGGCCAGCAGCGCCGGGTCGTCGTTGCCAAGCCGCTTGAGTTCGGCCCGTGCGTCGCGCGCGATCTCCAGCAGTTGCGCGGTCGATCGGGCGACGCCGAAGAACAGCGTCGCGGTCTCGGGCAGCTGATGCGCCTCGTCGAAGATGACGGTGTTGCACGCCGGTAACAGCTCGCCGCCGCCCTCGTCTTTGAGCAGGATGTCGGCGAAGAACAAATGGTGGTTGACCACCACCAGGTCGGCCTTGAGTGCATTGCGCCGGGCATTGAGCACAAAACACTTGTCGTGGTGCTCGCAGCGACTGCCCAAACAATTGTCACGGGTGGAGGTGACTTTCTGCCAGACCGGCGCGTCCTCGGGTACCTCGGCCAGCATTGCACGATCACCGCTGGCGTGGCGCGCGGCGAAGCGCTCGATGGCCCGCAGTTGCGGCACCTGCTCGGCAAAATCCAGCAGCCCCTCGGCCAGGGTGCGCTCGAGGTGGTGATGGCAGACGTAGTTGGCGCGCCCCTTGAGCAGTGCGATGGTGACTGGCCGGCCGATGGCGTCACGCACCGCCGGCAGGTCGCGGTGGTAGAGCTGATCCTGCAGGGCACGAGTGCCGGTCGAAACGATGACCTTGCCGCCTGAGAGCAGTGCCGGTACCAGGTAGGCGAGTGTCTTGCCGGTGCCGGTCTCGGCCTCGGCGATTAACACGCGGTTGCCGTCGATGGCCTCCAGCACCGCCTGCGCCATGTCCAGCTGCTGCGGACGCGAATGAAACCCGGGGATACGCTGAGCGAGAGGTCCATCGGCAGCGAACACTGCCGTCAGGCTTGCGTCGACCTCAGGCACGTGGACCGCGCGGAGCGCCGCGGAAAGTGATGTAGTACACGCCCGCCACCATCACGCTGCCACCCACAATATTGCCGAGGGTGGCGGCGAAGATATTGCGCGCGGCAGCCGCCACTGTCAGCCCGTCAACCGCCACACCAGCCGGACTGACGCCATCCACTAAATGCAGCAGCAGCCCCAAGGGGATCAAGTAGAAATTGGCGATGCAGTGCTCAAACCCTGCTGCGACAAACGCGGATACCGGAAACAGGATGGCGAGAATCTTGTCGGTCACTGAGCGGCCGGCGTAGGCCAGCCACACCGCCAGACACACCAGCGCGTTGCAGAGCAGGCCCTTCACGAAAATCGCGCCGAATGGCGCCGAGACTTTGGCTGCGGCGATGCGCACATAGTTGTCGGCGATCGCGCCGTGGTTCATCTCGGGATGGTGCGACAGCCAGACCAGCACCACCATCGCCAGCGCACCGACCACGTTGGCACCGTAGACGATGGCCCAGTTGCGCAGCAGCAGGTTCAGGCTGATGCGCCCTTCGGCCCAGGCCATCACCAGAAACGTGTTGCCGGTGAACAATTCGGCGCCAGCCACCACCACCAGAATCAAGCCGAGCGAGAACGCCATGCCGCCGACCAGTCGCGACATCGCCCAAGGCAAGCCGGGATCGCTGGTCACCAGAACGAAAAACAGTCCGCCAAACCCGATGAACGCGCCCGCCAACAGCGCCAGCATGGCCATTTGCCGAAACGGCAAATTGGCTTTGACCACGCCGACGTTCTCGAGCTTGTCGATGATCTCCTGCGGCGAGTAAAGGTCGGTGCCGAGACTGGTGGCCATGGTTAAAAACCTTGCGGAACTAGAAGAGGCTTGCGGCACTGAGTCTGCCCGAAGCCCGAAGCGCGTGCATCGGCTGTATCGTCAATCGGCTACAGGGCACCGCGCCGCGTGTAGTCGCTCACCCGCATACCGGCGGCAAACAGGGCAGCGAAGTAAACCGCTGCACCGGCCAGCACCACCAGCGTCAGATGCCAGGTGCGCTCGAGCAGGGACCAGCCGATCCAGACCGGCTGCGACGGCGACAGCCACCACAGCACCGCTGACATCATCAGCAAGCCGAAACCCAGTTGCGCGAGGAAACGCGACCAGCCCGCCACCGGCTGATAGATAGCGTGTTTGCGTAAAAAAAACAGCAGCAGACTGGCGTTGAAGCAAGCCCCCAAGCCGATGCCCAGCGCCAATCCGGCATGGCCCAGCGGCAGCACCAGCACCAGATTGAGCGCCTGAGTGACCGCCAGTGTGGCGATGCCGATCTTGACCGGGGTGCGAATGTTCTGCCGCGCGTAGAACCCTGGCGCCAGCACTTTGACCATGATCAGGCCGAGCAACCCGGCGGCGTACGCCCACAGCGCCTGCCGGGTCATCTCGAGATCGTGCACATCGAACGCCCCGTGCAGAAACAAGGTGGCGACCAAGGGCGTGGCCAGCAGCGCCAGTCCCACCGACGCCGGCGCAGCCAGCAACAGGGTTAGGCGCAAGCCCCAGTCGAGCAGGGTCGAGAAGGCCTCGCGGTCGTCGTCGGCGTAATGGCGCGACAGCGAGGGCAGCAGGATGGTCCCCAGCGCGGCGCCCAGCAGACCGGTCGGAAACTCCATCAGACGGTCTGCGTAGTACAGCCACGACACACTGCCGACCGCCAAAAAACTGGCAAAGACCGTGTTGATCAAGAGGGAAATTTGGCCGATCGAAACGCCGAACAAGGCCGGACCCATCTGCCGCGCCACCCGCCGCATACCTGCATCGCGCAAGTCCACACGGGGTCTCAGCGCGTAGCCGATCTGCCGCAAGACCGGCCACTGCAGCGCCAGTTGCAAGATACCCCCGACCAGCGCGCCCCAGGCCAGCGCCATCACTGGACGCTCGAGGTGCGGCGCGACCACCAGTGCCGCCACCACGAAACTGATGTTGAGCAGTGCCGGGGCCAGCGCCGGAATGGTGAATCGACTGTGACTGTTGAGGATGCCGGCGGCCAGCGCCGTCAGCGAAATGAACAGGATGTAGGGGAAGGTGACCCGCAGCAGATCGACCGTGAGGCGGAAGGTGTCAGGGTCTCGCGCGAAGCCGGGGGCTGTCACCATCACCACCAGTGGCGCAAGCAAAATACCCACTGCGGTGACCACGCTGAGCACCAGCACCAACGCCCCGGCACAGTGCACCGCAAGATGACGGGCCGCATCCTCGCCGTGGCGGTTGCGCACCTCGGCAAAGATCGGCACGAATGCCTGCGAGAAGGCACCTTCGGCAAACATCCGTCGCAGCAGATTGGGCAGCCGAAACGCCACAAAAAACGCATCGGTGACGGCACCAGCGCCAAACATGCGCGCGATCACGGCATCGCGGACGAAGCCGAGGATGCGGGACAGCAGCGTCATGCTGCTGACAGTAAACAGCGCCTTGACCAGATTCATTGGGATAGGGTTTCGGCGGACGCGGGGCTTGCCAGTGGTCAGGGTGGCGCGTATTATCGCGGGTTTTTCCGGCCCGCTGCAGGGCAACGAGACTCAGGGACATCAAGCAGACATGGCAAACACCGCACAAGCGCGCAAGCGCGCCCGCCAGAACCAGGTTCAACGCGAACACAACGCGAGCCTGCGCTCCGAATTCCGCACCGCGATCAAGCGCGTTCGCGCCGCGATCGAGTCGGGCGACAAAGCCGCTGCCCGCAGCGTCTACCAGACCGCAGTGAGCACGCTTGACAGCATCGCCGACAAGAAGATTTACCACAAGAACAAGGCCGCACGTCACAAGAGCCGCCTGTCGGCCGCCATCAAGGCGATGGCCTGAATCCATAGCCCCGGCGATTCGGGGCTGGGTCGACAAAAAAGCCGCCCGATGGGCGGCTTTTTTGCAGCCGCGGACATCTTGAGCGGCGGCGTAAGCCCAGCGCCCGTTCAGGCGTCGGGCCGAGTCAGATCTAGCCGGGATTCTTCAAGGAATCGCGCTCGGCGTAGATGGAAGCCAGCAGCGCGCCGTAGGCAACCTCTTCGACCGGCACCGGCCACGGCAGGTCGGGTTCTTCCTCGCTCAGCTCCAGCGGCGGGGCTTCTTCGATGGCAGCCTCGGTGCGAACCTCCAGATCGTTGTCGCGGGCAAAGTGCAATACGAACTGCCAGCCCTTCGGATCGACGTCCTCGAACTTGCCATTCACCAGCACGCTGCGCACACCCTCGGCCAGAACCGGCTTGATATAGGGCGAGTAGGTCAGCTTCGACTTGTTGCAGAACGTAGCCGTCTGGCTGCATAGCCGCTCCGCCCAGTCGCTGGGACGGAAGGGCTTACCGGCTCGCGTGCGGCCCATGATGATCAGTTGTACCTCAGCCATGTGTAACCTCTCGACAGTGGATAAACCGTTGCGGCGGACTGCTCGGCCTCGCCGCTCGCGTCGAGTCGGCTAGCTCGGGCCTTCCCAAGGCCAGAATTGCAAAGACAGATCGGTGGCGACGATGTCCTTGGTCAGCGCCCCGACCGAGATACGGTGCACGCCGGTCGCCGCGATGGCGGCCACAGTGTCCAGATTCACGCCACCGGATGCCTCCAACACCACATCGTCCGGCACGCCCTGAACCGCCTCCACCAACATCGGACGGGTGAAGTTGTCCAGCAGGATGCTGCGCACACCGGCATCGACCGCCTGCTGCAATTCGTCCAGCGAGGTCACTTCGACCTGCAGCGGGACATTTGTTGCACTGCAATATAGCATGTCGACCGCAGCACGGACACCGCCACAGGCCCGCAGATGATTCTCTTTCAGTAAGGCCCCATCAGCGAGACCAATACGCTGGTTGCTGCCACCACCGATTCGCACCGCATATTTGCTGGCCAGACGCAAGCCCGGCAGCGTCTTGCGGGTGTCGCAGATGCGAGCGCGAGTGCTGGCCACCGCATCGACGAAACACCGGGTTTTACTGGCGATCGCAGACAATGTTTGAAGGAAGTTAAGCATCGGTCGCTCGGCGGTGACGAGGCTTGCCGCTGGTCCGTCAAAGTGGGCGATCACCGTGTCCGCCGACACTTGCGCACCCTCGGACACCGCCCAATCGACCCGCAAGCGCGGATCCACAGCGCGCAACACCGCCTCAGCCCAAGGCTGACCACACACCAATGCTGCGTCGCGGCACACCAGCCGCGCCCGCGCGACAGCGTCAGCCGGAATCAGCCTTGCGGTGACATCGCCGGTGGCGATGTCCTCGGCGAGGGCGCGCACCGCATCAGCGTCGGCGGCGGCGGTGAACAGCGACAGGTCGAGGTCCGGCGGCACGACGGGACGCGCGTTCATGTCAGTCACTCCACACCCGCTCGAGCGCCTCGTCGAGCCGCTCGACGCCGATCGCCGTGATGCCCGGCACAGCCGGCTTGGCCACATTCGCCTTGGGCAGAATGGCCCGACTGAAACCCAGCTTGGCCGCTTCGCGCAAGCGGTCTTGGCCGCGCTGCACCGGTCGCACCTCTCCAGCCAGACCGACTTCGCCAAAGGCGATCAGACCTGCCGGCAGCGGCCGGTTTTTCAGCGACGAGACGATGGCAAGCAGTACCGGCAAGTCCGCCGCAGGCTCGGAGATGCGCATACCGCCCACCGCGTTGATGTAGACCTCTTGGTCACTGGTGGCGATGCCGCCGTGCCGGTGCAGCACCGCCAGCAGCAGCGCCAGTCGGTTGTGCTCCAAGCCCACCGACAAACGCCGAGGGCTAGGCGCGTAAGACGTATCGACCAGCGCCTGCAGTTCGATCAGCAGCGGGCGCGTCCCCTCGAGCGTCGCCAGCACCGACGTGCCCGCCACCGGCTTGGCGTGCTGTGCCAGAAACAGCGCCGACGGGTTACCGATGGGCTTGAGGCCGCGCTCGGTCATGCCGAACACGCCAAGTTCGTTGGCGGCGCCGAAACGGTTCTTGATGGCCCGGACTAGACGGTAGCTCGAATGCGTGTCGCCTTCGAAATACAGCACGGTGTCGACGATGTGCTCCAGCACGCGCGGGCCCGCCAAAGCACCCTCCTTGGTGACGTGACCCACCAGCACGATGGCAGTGCCCGACTGCTTGGCGTAGCGCGTGAGCTGAGCGGCGCATTCGCGCACCTGTGCAACCGAGCCCGGCGCCGAGGTCAGTGCATCCGAGTACACCGTCTGGATCGAATCGATAATGGCCAACGCTGGCTTGCGCTCCTGCAAACGCGCCAGGATGGCCTCGAGGCGGATCTCGGTGAGCAGATGCAGGCGCTCGGCATCCACTTGCAAGCGCTGGGCGCGCAGCGCAATCTGCTGCGCCGACTCTTCGCCGGACACGTACAGCACCGGCGCCAGTGCAGCGATGCGGGCACCGGCCTGCATCAGCAAGGTCGACTTACCGATGCCCGGGTCGCCACCGAGCAGCACCACTCCGCCGCGAACAATGCCGCCGCCGAGCACGCGGTCAAGCTCATCGATGCCGGTGGGCGTACGCGCCTCCTCACGCGCCTCGACGCTGGCCAGCGTCACCACCTGCGCGGTGTCGGCAGCGAGGGGCACAAAGCGGCTCGGCGAGGCCTCAGCGACCGTCTCCACCAGCGTGTTCCAGCCATTGCAACCCGGGCACTGACCTTGCCACTTGGGCGAGGTCGCGCCGCACTCGGTGCAAACGTGGGTGGTCTTGGAGCGGGCCATACCGCCGCTCAGATCTTCGGCAGCGTGACGCCGGTCTGACCCTGATACTTACCGCCGCGGTCCTTGTAGCTGGTCTCGCAAACCTCGTCCGACTCGAAGAAGATGACCTGCGCGCAGCCTTCACCAGCGTAAATGCGCGCCGGCAGCGGCGTGGTGTTGGAGAACTCGAGCGTCACGTAACCCTCCCACTCCGGCTCGAAAGGCGTGACATTGACGATGATGCCGCAGCGGGCATAGGTGCTCTTGCCAAGACAAATGGTCAGCACATTGCGCGGGATGCGGAAATACTCGACGGTGCGCGCCAGCGCAAACGAATTGGGCGGGATGATGCAGCTGTCGCCCTGCATCTCGACGAAGCTGTTGGGGTCGAAGTTCTTCGGATCAACGATGGTCGAGTTAATGTTGGTGAAGACGCGGAAGTCCGGCGCGCAGCGAATGTCGTAGCCATAACTGCTGGTGCCATAGCTGACGATCTTGCGGCCATCGACTTCGCGCACCAGACGCGGCTCGAAGGGCTCGATCATGCCGTGCTGCTCGGCCATGCGGCGAATCCATTGGTCGGATTTGATAGTCATCGGGAGTTCCGTCGGTCAAGCCCTAAAGTTTACGCCGACGCAAAACAAAAACGCCCAACCAAAAAGGCTGAGCGTTTCAATTCAACGTGGTGGCCGGGGGCAGAATCGAACTGCCGACACTACGATTTTCAGTCGCATGCTCTACCAACTGAGCTACCCGGCCAAGCGAGCGCGCAGGGTACTGGTCGAGCGTGTGACAGTCAAGTCAAACCGGCTTTTACTGCTGGCGGCGGGTGACGGGCATCAACGACAGCAAGCCCAATACGACGCCAATTCCGAGGCACACCAGCGCCTTGGCGGGGCTGCCCGATGCGGGCAGGATCAGGTAGAAAACGATAGCAATGCTGACAATCATTCCGGCGATGCCGGCAAGTCTCAGGGCGTTGTCCATGTGTGGCTTCCTTAGGGCGAGACGAGGAGGAGAGCGGGCTGGCCCGCATCGGTTTGTCTACGACAAAACCACAATACTGTCGGGACGTTACGCGGTCAACGGTCGCACTTCACTTTAGACTCGCGACAAAACTTCGGACCTGCGACACACTTGGCCGTATGACGCTCGAAACATGGATTCACGCTGCAAAACGCGATGGCCTTGCCCTGTGGTTTGCGCTTCGGCACCCGCGGACGCCGTGGTGGATCAAAGGCGCGCTGCTGCTGGTGGTCGCCTACGCGCTCTCCCCCATCGACCTCATCCCCGACTTCATCCCGGTGATCGGTTATTTGGACGAGGCGCTGCTGCTACCACTGGCGGTCTTGTTGCTGGCGCGGGTGCTGCCAATCAGCGTGATGAGCGACAGCCGCGCGCAGGCCGAGCAGTGGCTGGCCGAGGGCCACGCCAAGCCGCGCATGGTGCTCGGTGCGGTTCTGATCGGGGCCGTGTGGCTGCTGGCGCTGGTGACAGCCTGGCAGGCTTGGACCCATACCTGAGGCCCACCCCGCCGCTTTCCACTCGCTGGTCCCCGCCCAACGTTTTCCGCTCGCAGGGTCTCCTAGCCGCGCTGAGCCCAGCCGTCTTTGAGCGTCACCGCCCGGTTGAACACCGGCGCGCCCGCTTGGCTGTCGTGCCGATCGGCCACAAAGTACCCATGCCGCTCGAACTGGAAGCGCTGCTCGGGAGCAGCATCGCGCAGTGACGGCTCGAGCTGCGCGGTGATCACTTGCAGAGAGTCCGGGTTGATGTCTGCGAGGAAGTCGCGCTCAAGCTCCGGCGCATCGCCCTCGCGCCGCGCCCCAGGGTTGGGGTGCGCGAACAGACGATCGTAGAGCCGCACCGTGGCCTCATACGCATGCGCCACCGAGACCCAATGCAGGTTGCCCTTGGTCTTGTAGTTGTCGGCGCCCGGCGTGCCCGACTTGGAATCGGCGAAGTACTCGGCGTGCACGGCGGTCACGTGGCCGGCCGCATCCTTCTCACAGCCGGTGCAGGTGACGACGAAGCCGTAGCGTAGCCGCACCGTGTTGCCCGGATACAGGCGGTGAAAGCCCTTCTCCGGCACCTCCTGGAAGTCCTCGCGCTCGATCCAAGCTCGCGGGTAAAAGGCATGTCGCGCTTGCCGAGTTCCGGGTGCAGCGGATGGTTGGGCGCGTGGCAAGTCTCCACCGCGCCCTCAGGGAAATTGGTGATGACCAGCTTGAGCGGGTCGAGCACCGCGACCCGCCGCTCCGCCGCCTCGTTGAGGTGCTCGCGCATGCAGTCTTCGAGCACGCTCATGTCGATCCAGCTGTCGGACTTGCTCACACCGATGCGCTCGGCAAACAGGCGGAAGCCCTCGGCCGTAAAGCCGCGCCGGCGCGCGCCCACCAGCGTCGGCAGGCGCGGGTCGTCCCAACCGGCCACATGCCCCTCGTCTACCAGTTGGATCAATTTACGTTTCGAGAGGACGACGTAACTCAGATTCAGCCGGCTGAATTCGTACTGGCGCGGCAGCGGTGTGTTGAGCAGTCCCAATGCAGCCAGACGCTCGTTGAGCCAGTCGTAGAGTGGCCGGTGGTCTTCGAACTCGAGCGTGCAGATGCTGTGCGTCACGTTCTCCAGCGCGTCCGACACCCCATGCGTGTAGTCGTACATCGGGTAGATGCACCAGGCGTCGCCGGTCCGATGGTGATGCGCGTGGCGGATGCGGTACGCCACCGGGTCGCGCAGGTTGATGTTGGGGCTCTGCATATCGATCTTGAGGCGCAGCACGTGCGCCCCGTCGGCGAACTCGCCGGCCTTCATGCGGCGGAACAGGTCGAGGTTCTCGGCGACGCTGCGCCCGCGATACGGCGAGTCCTCGCCCACTTGCGTCAGCGTGCCGCGCCGGGCGCGCATCTCGTCAGCACTCTGGCTGTCGACGTAGGCATCGCCCGCCTCGATCAACTTTTCCGCAAACTCGTACAGCCAAGGGAAATAGTCCGACGCGAAGTACTGGTGCGAGGCGCCGAAGGCCTCCCAGCCGAAGCCGAGCCACTGCACGGCTTCGAGGATGCCGTCGACGTATTCCTGCTCCTCGCGCGTCGGGTTGGTGTCGTCGAATCGCATATGGCAGACGCCACCAAAGTCGCGTGCGAGGCCGAAGTTGAGGCAGATGCTCTTGGCATGGCCGTAGTGCAAGTAGCCATTGGGCTCCGGTGGAAAACGCGTGCGAATCTTTGCCGGGTCGGGTGCCCCCGCCTGCTGCTGCGCAGCCGTACCCGGGCGGCCAGACCAGCGACGACCCGCATAGGCCCCGGCGGCGAGGTCGGCCTCAATGATGTTGCGGATGAAGTTGGCGGCGGGCGCCGCCGGCACGGCTGCAGGTTTGCTCACAGGAATGGTCTTTCAGGCTAACGCAGCATTCTAGCCTGCCGTCGTCCGGGCTTACTCCCAAGCAGCCTTTCTGCTACCGTCGGATGGATGATTTCCGACTCTGCCCCAACGTGAATTTCTGCTCGCTGTGCGCCGCCCCGGTGGTGGTGCGTATCCCTGACGACGACAACCGGCCGCGCCACGTCTGCACCGTCTGCGGCGAAATCCATTACATCAACCCGAAGGTGGTGGTGGGCTGTCTGGCCGAATTCGGCGATCGCATCCTGATGTGCCGCCGTGCAATCGAGCCGCGCTACGGCAAGTGGACGCTGCCCGCCGGATTTCTCGAATGTGGCGAAACCTTGGAAGCGGGCGCGCTGCGCGAAACCATGGAGGAAGCGGGCGCCAACGTGCAGCTCGACGGCCTCTACACCATGCTGAGCATCCCTCACGCCAGCCAGATCTACGTGATGTTTCGTGCCACGCTGGCCGAACCGGTCTACGCTGCAGGCACCGAAAGCCTGGAAGTCGCGCTGCTGAGCGAGGCCGAGATCCCGTGGGAGGAGATCGCTTTCAGTACCATCCACCGAACGCTACGACATTACTTTGAGGACCGCCGGCGTGGTCGGTTCGACGTCCATGTCGGCGAGGTCGCCCCTTCGCATCAGCGTCCGCTACCCGACGCTTGAGGCTCACACATAAGACAACAGCGCCGGGGCTTTCGCGCCGACGCTGTTAGCTTTGGCTCGCCGAAGCGAGCGAAACCCGCTTACTTGAGCTTGGTTTCCTTGTAAGCCACGTGCTTGCGAGCGACCGGGTCGAATTTCTTGAATTCGAGCTTGTCCGGCGTGGTCTTTTTGTTCTTGGTGGTGGTGTAGAAGTGACCGGTTCCGGCGGTCGACTCGAGCTTGATCTTGTCGCGCATGATGACTCCTTAAACCTTTTCGCCGCGGGCACGCAGCTCAGCGACGACCGCGTCCAGACCCTTCTTGTCGATCAGACGCAGACCGGCATTTGACAGGCGCAGGCTGACCCAGCGGTTCTCACCTTCCGACCAGAACCGGCGGTATTGCAGGTTCGGCAGAAAGCGACGCTTGGTCTTGTTGTTGGCGTGGGAAATGTTGTTGCCGACCATCGGCTTTTTGCCGGTGACGATGCAGACGCGCGACATGGCGGTCTCCGTTGTTCTCTGAAGCCCGCGATTGTAGCTTGCATTGCGCGCTTGCTCAAGGGGTGGCGAAGTGCCCTCTGTCTGATGCCGGTCAAGGCCTGTTGCCTCGCCCCGACTATTCTGTTATCTACGCGTTCGCCTCGACGAGAACCCGTCGAACACTCAGTCGCTTCGACAACAGGCCGGCGCCATCCCAGGGAGACACCAGTGGACACCCAAAAGCATTTCACCCCTTACGAGCTTAAGGCCGGCGAGGACTACATGAACGCCAACCAGCTCGCGCACTTCCGTCGCATCCTTGAGGAGACGCGCAAAGAGCTGAGCCAGGACATCGATCGCACCGTGCACACGATGCAAGACGAAGCCACCGTGTTCGCAGACCCCAACGACCGCGCCAGTCAGGAGTCGGACATGGCGCTGGAGCTGCGCAACCGCGACCGCGAACGCAAGCTGATCAAAAAAATCGACGAGACCATCGCTCGCATCGACGCTGAGGACTACGGCTACTGCGACAAGTGCGGGGTCGAGATTGGCCTCAAGCGGCTCGAGGCACGCCCCACCGCGACGTTGTGCATTGACTGCAAGGAGCTCGACGAGATGCGCGAGCGGCAAGTGGCACGCTGAGCGCCCTGACAGTCCAGCATCGTCTGCCGGGCGCAACAAAAAAGCGAGGCCGTAGCCTCGCTTTTTTGTTGGCAGGCGCCAAGCTTACTCGGCGGCCGGCGCTTCTTCGCTAAGCAGCGCCTTCATCGACAGACGCATGCGGCCTTTCTCGTCGGCCTCAAGCACCTTAACCCGCACCACCTGACCTTCCTTGAGGTAGTCGGTGACGGCGTTGACGCGCTCGTTGGCAATTTGGCTGATGTGCAGCAAACCGTCCTTGCCCGGCAACACGTTGATCAGCGCACCGAAGTCGAGAATCTTGACCACCGGACCTTCGTAAACCTTGCCCACTTCGACTTCGGCGGTGATCTCTTCAATGCGGCGACGGGCCTCGTCAACCGCGCCCGGAACGGCCGAGGCCAGAGTCACAGTACCGTCGTCCTGAATGTCGATGGTGGCCTTGGTCTCTTCGGTCAGCGCGCGGATCACTGCGCCGCCCTTGCCGATCACATCACGGATCTTCTCCGGATTGATCTTGATGGTGATCATGCGCGGAGCGTAGGTCGAGACGTCATCACGGGCGGTGTCGAGCGCACCTTTCATCAGGCCGAGGATGTGCAGACGGCCTTCGCGCGCCTGTTCAAGCGCCTTCTGCATGATGGCCGGCGAGATCGAGTCGATCTTGAGGTCCATCTGCAGCGCGGTGATGCCGTTCTCGGTGCCGGCAACCTTGAAGTCCATGTCGCCGAGGTGGTCCTCGTCACCGAGGATGTCGGACAGCACGGCAAAGCGCTTGCCGTCCTTGATCAGGCCCATGGCGATGCCGGCGACGTGCGCCTTCAGCGGCACGCCGGCGTCCATCAGCGCCAGACAGCCGCCGCAGACCGACGCCATCGAGCTCGAACCGTTCGACTCGGTGATCTCCGAGACCACGCGCATGGCGTACGGGCATTCTTCTGCGCTCGGCAGCACGGCGATCAGTGCGCGCTTGGCGAGGCGGCCGTGACCGATCTCGCGGCGCTTCGGCACGCCCACACGGCCGGTCTCGCCGGTCGCATACGGGGGCATGTTGTAGTGGAGCATGAAGCGGTCGTGGTACTCGCCCTGCAGCGCGTCGATGATCTGCTCGTCGCGGGCGGTTCCCAGAGTGGCGACGGCCAGCGCCTGCGTCTCGCCGCGGGTGAACAGCGCCGAGCCGTGGTGCGCGGCAGCACGCTGGTGCGGATGCTGATCGGACGGATGGTGCGGGTGTCGCGGCCGTCGATGCGCGGCTCGCCCGACAGGATCTGGTTGCGCACGATCTTCGACTCGAGGTCCTTGAACGCGCCGTTGGCGGTGTTCACGGTCATGGTGTCGGCGCCTTCCGGCAGCACGGCGGCCATCACCGCCTTCTTGATCTCGCTGATGCGACCGCTGCGCTCCGACTTGCTCTTGATGCGGAAGGCTTCGTTGAGGTCGGCTTCGGCAACCTCAGCGATCTTGGCAACCATGGCGGCGTCGACCGGCGGCGCGGTCCAGTCCCAGGCTTCCTTGCCGGCTTCGTCGGCCAGCTCGTTGATCAGGTTGATGACAGCCTGCATCTGCTCGTGGCCATACACCACAGCGCCAAGCATGACGTCTTCCGGCAATTGCTGAGCCTCGGACTCGACCATCAGCACACCCTCGACAGTGCCGGCCACCACCAGATTCATCTCGGAGGTCTCGAGCTGGGTCTTGGTCGGATTGAGGACATACTCGCCGTCAAGGTAACCGACGCGCGCGGCGCCGATCGGACCGTTGAACGGGATGCCGGACAAGGCCAAGGCTGCCGAGGCGCCGATGATGGCCGGGATGTCCGAGTCGATCTCGGGGTCGATCGACAACACCGTCGCGATCACTTGCACTTCGTTGAAGAAGCCTTCCGGGAATAGCGGACGGATCGGTCGATCGATCAGGCGCGAGGTGAGCGTCTCTTTCTCGGAGGGCTTGCCTTCGCGCTTGAAGAAGCCGCCCGGAATCTTACCGGCGGCGTAGGTCTTTTCCTGGTAGTCGACGGTCAGGGGAAAGAAGTCCTGGCCGGGCTTGACGTTCTTCTGGCCGACGGTGGTCACCAGAACGACAGTGTCGTCCAAGCTGACCAGTGCCGAACCGTGGGATTGACGGGCGATCTCGCCAGTCTCGATGGTCAGCGTGTGCTGACCGAAGGGCATGCTTTTGCGGATGGGATTCACGTTTTCCTCGACAGTAAATGGCCGCTGGCTGACACCATGCTTCCGACCTCAGCCCGAATGACTAGGAGGCGACCTGACAACCATGACAACAAACGGTTACAACAGACAAACAAAAACGCGGGGCCGGTTGTCGCGATGAGTTGCGACCGGCGCCCGCGTCAGCGAGACAACAAAAACTTACTTGCGCAGACCGAGGCGTTCGATCAGGGCCTTGTAACGATCGTTGCTGCGGCTCTTAGGTAGTCGAGCAGCTTGCGGCGACGGCTCACCATCTTCAGCAGACCACGGCGCGAGTGGTGGTCCTTGGCGTTGGCCTTGAAGTGCGAGGTGAGGTCGTTAATGCGGGTGGTCAGCAGAGCCACTTGGACTTCGGGCGAACCGGTGTCGCCGGTCTTTTGCTGATACTGGCCGACGATCGCGGCCTTCTGTTCGGTATTGACTGCCATGTGTTCGGTTCCGTGTTGCGGGCGATGCGCCCATCATGGGTAAACGCAGAGTGTAACGTGTCTGCTCGTTGGGCTCAAGAGGGTCTTGACACGGCGGTGGAAGCCATCAGCCGTATCGGATGCAACACGCCCTCAGCGTCTCGGCTCACCACGCCGAGAAACCGCGGATCGGCCGCGGCGGCGTCCCACACCGCGATTGCCGCCGCCGGCGCTTGCGGGGACAACGCCAGGCGCTGCCCCTGGCTCAATCGCCAGACCAGTTGCGGGTCGTCAAGGTGCAGCGCTGGCAGGTGCGACACCATCAGCGCCGGCGGCAGCAGACACCCCTCGGCAGCACCCTCGTCGAGCGCCTCGAGATCAGCCAAGGCGACCGACTGCGCCAGCGTCCAGCCACTGGTGGCGGTGCGTTGCAGCGCCGCAAGGTGCGCGCCGCAACCCAAGGCCGCACCGATGTCCTCGGCGAGAACGCGGATGTAGGTGCCCTTGCTGCAATGCACGTCGAGATCCATGGTCACGCCGTCGAAGTCCAGCAGGTCAAGCGCAAAAATCTCGACCGGCCGCGCCGCTCGATCCACTGTCTGGCCGGCTCGGGCGAGTTCATAGAGCGGACGGCCGTCGCGCTTGAGCGCCGAATGCATCGGCGGCACCTGCTGGATTGCCCCCCGGAACCGCGCCAGCACCGGCTCGAGATCGGCAACATTGACCGCAACCGGCCGGCGTTCGAGCGGCTCACCCTCGGCGTCGCCGGTGGAGGTGGTCAGGCCGAGCGCGACTCGGGCGCGGTAGCGCTTGTCGGCGTCCAGCAGAAACTGCGCGAACTTGGTGGCTTGGCCAAAACACAGTGGCAACAGGCCGCTGGCGAGCGGATCGAGGGTGCCGGTGTGGCCGGCTTTTTCGGCTTGCAGCGTGCGGCGGGCGCGTTGCAGCGCCGCGGTTGAGGTGATGCCGACCGGCTTGTCGAGCAGCAGCAGGCCGTCGACCGGCCGCCAACTGCGGCGCGGTACGGCGCCGGTCAAGCCGGATCGTCCGTCGAACGCTCGCGGTCTTGCGCCACCGCTTGATCGATCAGGGCCGACAGGCGGCTGCCGCGCTCGATCGCCTCGTCCAGCAGAAACCGCAACTGCGGCGTCTGGTGGATGCTGGTGCGGCGCGCCAGCTGGCTGCGCAAAAAACCCGAGGCGCGCTTGAGCGTGGCCAGCGAGGACACTTGTGCGTCAGCGTCGCCCAGCACCGAAACAAACACCTTGGCGTAGGCGAAGTCGCTGGTCAGCTCAAAGCCGGTGACCGTGATCAAGCCGGCACGCGGGTCTTTCAGCTCGAGCCGGATGATCTCAGCCAGCTCGCGCTGCAGCTGGTCGGCGACGCGCTGAACGCGGTTGTCGGCCAAGGGCGCCTCTTACAGCGTCCGCGCCACTTCGACGATCTCGAACACCTCGAGCTGGTCGCCCTGTTCGATGTCGTTGAAATTGCGCAGGGTCAGGCCGCACTCGAAGCCAGCCTTGACCTCCTTGACGTCGTCCTTGAAGCGCTTCAGCGAGTCGAGGTCGCCGGTATGCACCACCACGTTGTTGCGCAGAACGCGCACGCCGGCATTGCGTTTGACCATGCCGTCGAGCACGTAGCAACCGGCCACTGCGCCCACCTTGCTGATGCGGAACACCTCGCGGATCTCGACCGTGCCGATGACGTTCTCGCGCTTCTCCGGCGCCAGCATGCCCGACATGGCGGCTTTTACGTCGTCCACCGCCTCGTAGATGATGTTGTAGTAGCGCAGGTCGATGCCATTGTCTTCGGCCACCTTGCGCGCACCGCCATCGGCACGCACATTGAAGCCGATCACCACCGCCTTGGAGGCGATCGCCAGGTTGATGTCGGACTCGGTAATCGCGCCCACCGCGGCGTGCACGATCTTGACCTGCACTTCCGGCGTCGAGAGTTTCTGCAGGGCGTGGGTGAGGCCTTCGAAGGAGCCCTGCACATCGGCCTTGATGATGAGGGGCAGCTGCTGCACTTCGCCCTCGGTCATTGCCGTAAACATGTTTTCCAGCTTGGCCGCCTGCTGCTTGGCCAGCTTGACGTCGCGGAACTTGCCCTGGCGGAACAAGGCAATCTCACGCGCGCGGCGCTCCTCGGCCAGCACCAGCGCCTCGTCGCCGGCACCCGGCACGTCCTGCAGGCCCTGGATCTCGACCGGAATCGACGGACCGGCGGTCTGCACCGTCTTGCCAGCCTCGTCGGTCATGGCGCGGACGCGGCCGAACACCGAACCGGCCAGCAGCACGTCGCCACGCTTGAGCGTGCCGGATTGCACCAGCACCGTCGCCACCGGGCCCTTGCCCTTGTCCAGGCGCGCTTCGATGACAAGACCCTTGGCCGGCGCTTCCACCGGCGCCGTCAGCTCCAGGATCTCGGCTTGCAGCAGCACGTTCTCAAGCAGGTCATCGATGCCCTGACCGGTCTTGGCCGACACCGGCACGAACGGCACGTCGCCGCCGTACTCTTCCGGCACCACCTCTTCAGCCACCAGCTCCTGCTTAACACGGTCAGGGTTGGCCTCGGGCTTGTCGATCTTGTTGATGGCGACCACGATCGGCACGCCGGCCGCTTTGGCGTGCGCGACGGCTTCTTTGGTCTGCGGCATGACGCCATCGTCGGCTGCAACCACGATGATGACGATATCGGTGGCCTTGGCACCCCGCGCCCGCATGGCGGTAAACGCCTCGTGGCCCGGCGTGTCGAGGAAGGTGACCATGCCGCGCGGCGTCTCGACGTGATACGCACCGATGTGCTGGGTAATTCCGCCCGCCTCACCGGCCGCCACCTTGGCGCGACGGATGTAGTCGAGCAACGAGGTTTTGCCGTGGTCGACGTGGCCCATCACCGTCACCACCGGGGCGCGCGGCAGGGCCGGGCCATCGCTGGCCAGGGTGTCGCCGTCCTCAAGGAAGGCATCCGGGTCGTCGAGCTTGGCGGCAAAACCCTTATGGCCCATCTCTTCGACAACGATGATCGCTGTCTCTTGGTCAAGCACCTGGTTGATGGTGACCATCGAGCCCATGCCCATCAGCGTCTTGATGACCTCGGTGGCCTTCACCGACATCTTGTGGGCGAGGTCGGCCACCGAGATGGTCTCAGGGATGTGCACTTCGCGCACCAGCGGCTCGGTCGGCGCCTGAAACCCATGCTCGCCATCGTCGCGATGGCGCGGACGGTGCTTGTTGTCGCGCCAACCGTCGGCGCCGCTGGCACCGCGCGTCTTGATGCCGCCGCGGCGCTTCTGGTCGCGGTCGCCCCAGGGCTTGGCATCGGGCTTCTTGACCTCTTTCTTGTCCGAAGGACGGGCTGGGACAGCCTCTGTGGAGGCCGGCACCGGCTGTCCGGACGCAACAGCCGTCGCTGCCGCAGCTGCGGCAGCCGCCTCGATCTCCTGAATGCGCTTGACCTGCCGGTCCTGCTTCTCCTTGATCTCGGCAGCCTGACGGGCGATCAGCTCGGCTTGCTTGCGCGCTTCTTCTTCGCGGATACGCGCCTGCTCAGCCTCTTGCTCCGCACGGGCGATCGGGGACTCCTCGACCGTCTCCGGCGCTCCCGGCTCGCGCTTGACGAAGACGCGCTTTTTGCGCACCTCGACCTGGATCGTGCGCGCCTTGCCGGTGCTGTCGGCTTGCTTGATCTCGGTCGTCTCGCGGCGAGTGAGCGTGATCTTGCGACGCTCGCCAGTGTTGCCGTGCTGCTTGTGCAGATGCGCCAACAGTGCGGCTTTGTCGTCGGCGCTGACGGCGTCGCTGGCAGCCGCCTTGCTGACGCCGGCTGCCTTGAGCTGCTCCAGCAGCCGGTCGACCGGGATGTTCAGTTCTTTGGCGAAATCATTGACGTTCATTCTGTTATCGAGCCCTCAACCTTCCGCGAACCAGGGCGCGCGCGCCTTCATGATCAATGCGTTGGCGTGTTCTTCGCCCATGCCGGTGATTTCGACCAACTCGTCGGTGGCCAGATCGGCCAGCGCTTGCTGGGTGTGGATGCCGGCCGCCGCGAGTGTGGCTACGGTTGCTGCGTCGATGCCTTCGAGCGTGGCGATATCGGCCGCTTCTTCGACGCGCTCTTCAGTGCTGATGGCTTCGGTCAGCAGCACATTGCGGGCGCGCTCGCGCAACTCGTTGACGATGTCCTCGTCGAAGCCGTCGATCTCGAGCATCTCGGCGATCGGCACGTAGGCGATCTCTTCGAGTGTGCTGAAACCCTCGGCGATCAGCACGTCAGCGACGTCTTCATCGAGGTCGAGTTTGCTCATGAACAGTGAGCGGATCGATTCCGACTCCTCGGCGCTCTTCTGCGCGGCTTCTTCGACGGTGACGATGTTGAGTTGCCAGCCGGTGAGCTCCGACGCCAGACGCACGTTCTGACCGCCACGACCGATGGCCTGCGCGAGCTGGTCTTCCTGCACCACCACGTCCATCGAGTGGGTCTCTTCGTCGACGACGATGCCGCTGACTTCAGCCGGCTGCAGCGCCTTGATGACGAAGTTGGCCGGCTCGTCCGACCACAGGATGATGTCGACGCGCTCGCCAGCAAGCTCGGTGGTGACCGCCTGCACGCGCGAGCCGCGCATGCCAACGCAGGTGCCGATGGGGTCGACGCGGGCATCGTTGCTCTTCACCGCGATCTTGGCGCGCAGGCCCGGGTCGCGAGCAGCGGCGCGAATCTCGAGCAAGCCCTCTTGCATTTCGGGGACTTCCAGCTCGAACAGGTGAATGATGAAATCAGGTGAGGTGCGCGACAGGATCAGCTGTGGGCCGCGCGCCTGACGGTCGACGCGCAGCACCAGAGCCCGCACCCGGTCGCCGACCCGCAGGTTCTCTTTCGGGATCATGTGCTCGCGCGGCAGCAGCGCCTCGAGCTTGCCGCTCTCAACGATCAGGCCAGCGCGGTCGAGCCGCTTGACGGTACCGGTAACCAGCTTCTCATCGCGGTCGAGGAAGTCGTTGAGCAGCTGCTCGCGCTCGGCATCGCGCACGCGCTGCAGGATCACCTGCTTGGCGGCCTGCGCGCCGATGCGACCGAAGTCCTCAGCCTCCATCGGCTCCTCGACGAAGTCGCCGATCTGCTTCGACGGGTCGATCTCCTGCGCCTCACGCAACAGGTACTGCACGTCCGGCAACTCGAACAGATCGTCCTCGACCACTTCCCAGCGGCGGAACGCGCGGTAGGTGCCCTCATCGCGATCAATCTGCACTTGCACGTCGGCGTCCTCGGCGAACTTCTGCTTCGACTGCCAGGCCTTTTTCGTGGCTGAGGCCAAGGCCAATTCCAGCGCAACAAACACCGTCTCGCGGTCGACGTTCTTTTCGCGGGCCAGAGCATCGACCAGCATCAAGATCTCGGATTTCATCAAACCCCCTGAAACACCGGCACCAGCCGGGCTTTTTCAACATTGGCAAAATCGACGGTGTGGGTCTTCTGGTCGACGCGGACGGTCAGCTGCCCACCATCAAACGCCAGCAAGTCCCCCACCAGCACCCGTGTCCGCCCCTCGATCGGCAAGCGCAGCGTGATGCGCATGCGCTGCCCGGCGAAGCGGCGAAAATCCTGTTCGCGACGAACCACCCGATCGAGCCCCGGCGACGACACCTCGAGCCGCTCATAGTCGATCTCCTCGACCATGAACACGCGGGTCAGCTGGTTGCTCAACAGCGTGCAATCGTCGATGCTGACACCGGCGCCGGGCGTCGTCGGCAGCGGCCCCGGAACACCGTCCCAAGGCTTGTCGATGAACACTCGCAGCAACCGCCCGCCGCCCGCGCGCTCGATGTCAATGACATCGAAACCGAGGCCGGTGGCGACCGACTGGATCACTTGTTCAACGGGCTGCATGAATCTCGCAAAAATAAAAAATGGGCTCGACGGCCCATGACGGTAAAACTTGAGGCCGAATTGTACCAGAATCCAGCCGCCCGCCTACGTTCGACTGCGACAAGATCATGATTTCCAAGCCGACTCTGAGCGAATTCCTACGCGTCTGGACGCGCATCGGTGCCACCGGCTTCGGTGGTCCCGCCGGACAAATCGCCTTGATGCACGACGAGATCGTCGAGCGGCGGCAGTGGCTGAGCGACGCCGCCTTCAGCCATGCCCTCGGCTACTGCATGGTGCTACCCGGGCCAGAAGCGCAGCAGCTGGCCACCTACCTCGGCTGGCTACTGTACGGCCGCGCTGGCGGCATCGCAGCCGGGCTGCTGTTTATCGTGCCCGGATGGCTGGTGGTGACCGGCCTAGCCTGGCTACTTGCCACGTTCGGCACCACGCCCAGCGTTGCAGCGGTGATGGCGGGGGTCAAACCAGCGGTGGTGGTGATCGTCGCGGCAGCCGCGTGGCGTTTGCTCGGCCGGCTGAGCGCCAACCCTCGGTCCGGGGTCATCGCTGCCGCCGCGCTAGCCGCCACGCTCTCGGGACTGCTGCACTTTGCGCTGATCATCGCGCTGGCAGCGCTGGCTGGCTGGCTCGGGCGAGACCCCTCCGCAGCCCCCGACACGCCAGCCGCGCCGGATAGCAGCGCACCGGCGCTGCATCGCTCGCTGCTGACCGGCACCGTACTGGCGTTGCTGCTGTGGATAGTCCTGCGAGCGCCACTCACTCTGTTGGCCGCACCGCTATTTGGCGACCTCGCGGATTTCTTCACGCGTGTCGCGCTGGTGACCTTCGGCGGCGCCTACGCCGTACTGCCTTACGTGTTCGACGTGGCGGTGCGCGAGGCGCACTGGCTCAGCCCGGCACAAATGATCGACGGCCTGGCCTTGGGCGAGACCACGCCCGGCCCCTTGATACTGGTCAACAGTTACGTGGGGTTCATGGCGGCGTGGAACGCATCGGCCGACGCTGGCCAGGCCTGGCTGGGCTCGCTGGTGGCGACGGTATTCACTTTTCTACCCTCGTTCGCCTTCATCCTAATCGGCGCACCGTGGGTCGAGAAGAGCCGCAATCTGGCCTGGCTCAAGGCACCACTGGCTGGCATCTCGGCAGCGGTGGTCGGGCTGATCGCGGCGCTGGGGCTGACGTTCGCCGCCCACGTGCTATGGCCGCTCGGCTGGGTCGATGCCGACCCCACCGGTGGACTCGACCTGCGCGCCACCGCCGTGCTGCTGGCGCTCGTCGCCCTGCGGCGAGCATTCGGCTGGTCCGCCCTCCCGCTGCTGCTGGCCGGCGCTGCGTTGGGTGCAGCCTTGCACGGGCTGACCTAGAACCCCTTGCGCTCAGCCCGCCGCTCGCGCTCCAGGGCCTCGAGCTCGCGCTTGCGCGCTTCGACCGCCGACAGTTCGTAGAAATTGCCATCGCCGGCCATCAACGCAATACGCAGTTGCTCGATGGCGCGCCCGAGTTCGTTGCGCTTGGCGTGGTAGTCGCCCAGCGTGGCGTGCGACATCAGCTGACGCCCGTTGTCGGCGTAGGCGCGCGCCAGCAAGGGCAAAAGCTCGACGTCCCCGGGGAAGTTCCGGGTCTGCAGCTGCAGTACAGGCAAGGCTGCCGCCGCCTGGCCGTCGTTGAGCATCCAGCTGAGCTGGTCGTAGACCAGTCCGCGGCTCTGACCAAAGCGCTGAACGGCGCGCTGGTAGAAGGCCGTGGTGGCGGCACGGTCGCCTTGCTGCGACAGCCAGCGCCCCCACGCAGACTCGATGATGGGACTGTCCGGCCAACTCTTGCGCGCGGCCTCCAGCGCGGTGCGCGCCTGCTGCAGGTCGCCCGCCCGCATCCAGGCCAGACCCAGTCCGTACATGCGCGCCGGCTCCGGCATCCCCCGCAACGCAGTCGGTTCGCGCAGGCTGCTCACAGCCTCCCGGGCATCGCCCTCGGCGGCACGGGTCTTGGCGCGGATCAACTGAAAATCGCGGCTGTCTGCCACCCGTTTCGAGGGGGTCTGCTGCGCGCGGTTCTGCATGTCTGCCATCCGCTCCTGGGTGAGCGGGTGGGTGCGCAAATAGGCGGGT
This sequence comes from Betaproteobacteria bacterium, assembly GCA_009927815.1. Lineage (GTDB taxonomy): Bacteria > Pseudomonadota > Gammaproteobacteria > Burkholderiales > UBA3065 > UBA3065. Next base: position 24,871 of record RFMI01000094.1, read on the forward strand.
GCATTGTTCTCCAGAAAGCGGGTAGCGTCCTGCAGACGACTGAAGAATCCCGCCATGCCATTGGCATCGAATCCGCCGTTGACCAGCATCTGGTAGCCCAGGCGGTCGGCTTCACGCTCGTTGTCGCGGCTGAAATTGAGCTGGTTCTGCATGATCAGCGCCTGCGGCACGGTCATGGCAGCGGCGGCCAGATCGGGGCTGGAGCGCGCCGCCAGCAGAGCCACGGCCAGACCGAGCAGAGCTGGCACTGTGGTCGCCTGCTGCTTCTCGAAGAAACGCGCGATATGGCGCTGGGTGACGTGCGAGATCTCGTGGCCCATCACGCCGGCGAGTTCGGATTCGCTCTGAGCCGAGCGGATCAGCCCGGTGTGCACGCCGATGAATCCGCCGGGCAGGGCAAACGCATTGATGCTGCGGTCCTTCACACCGAACACCGTGATGGGTGTGGACTTGTCCGGCGAGCCCGCCAGCAGACGGTCGGCCAGCTCGTTGAGGTACTGCACCGTCTCCACATCTTTGAGATAGCCGGGGTCGTTGCGGATGTCGGTCATGATCTGCTCGCCGAGCTTGCGCTCCATCAGCGGCGACAACACGGCCGACGAGGGATCGCCGAGATCGGGCAAATCGGTGGCCGGACTCAGGCCGGCGATCAACAGACACAGCGGCGCAGCGGCCAGCAACAAGCGCCAGCGCTTGCGGGGCAATACGGTCGGCACGGGGCACGGTGCGCGTGGGCTCATGGGTATGGGTAGGATACGTGTCCCTGTCTGGCGTTCACCTGACGACGCCGCAAATTTTTCAGGACACGCGGATGAGCGAACTGACCCACTTCGACGCTGCCGGCCAAGCGCACATGGTTGACGTTGGCAGCAAGCCAGAAACCGCCCGCCTGGCACGCGCCGGCGGTCGCATCGTCATGCAGCCGTCAACCCTGGCGATGATCCTCGAGGGCGATGCCAAAAAGGGCGACGTGCTGGGCATTGCCCGCATCGCCGGCATCCAGGCGGCCAAACGCACCGGCGAGCTGATCCCATTGTGTCACCCCCTCGGGCTGACGCGAGTCGCGCTGGAGTGGCAGCCTGACGTTGCGGCCAGCACGCTTCGGGTGGAGGTGGTGGCCGAATGCTTCGGCCGCACCGGCGTCGAGATGGAGGCCTTAACCGCCGCCAGCGTCGCGCTGCTCACCGTGTACGACATGTGCAAAGCGGTCGACCGCGGCATGGTGATCGAGGGCGTGCAGCTGCTGGAGAAGCGCGGCGGCAAGAGCGGGGTCTGGCTGGCTGAGTCGTAAGGACCGTCACCGCGGGGCGCGTTGGCCTATCCGTCGCAGCG
>RFMI01000059.1 GCA_009927815.1 Betaproteobacteria bacterium
CGCCTTGAACCCACGCCTCGACACCCTGCAGACCTATCCGTTCCAGAAATTGTCGACGCTCACTGCCGGCATTGCTGAACACGGCGACCTTGCGCGCGTCAATCTGTCGATCGGCGAGCCGAAGCATGCCACCCCGCCGCTGCTGGCCGAGGCACTGACTGCCGGGCTGGCCGGGCTCTCCAACTACCCGAGCACGCAAGGTCCGGCGACTCTGCGCCGGGCGATCGCCGGCTGGGCCGAGCGCCGCTACGGGCTACCGCCACTCGACATCGACAGCCAGGTGATCCCGGTCAACGGCAGTCGCGAGGCGCTGTTTGCCATCGCACAGGCGGTGGTGACGCCGCCAGCCGACGGCGAATCGCGCCCGGTTGTGATCTCACCGAACCCGTTCTACCAGATCTACGAGGGTGCGGCCCTGCTGGCCGGCGCCGAACCGTATTACCTCAACACCCTGCCGGAGCACGGCTACGTGCCCGATCTGGCCAGCGTACCCGACGCGGTCTGGGCGCGGACGCAGCTGTTCTACATCTGCTCGCCGGGCAACCCCACCGGCGCGGTGCTCGACCTCGACTTCTGGCGTGAACTCTTTGCACTGGCCGACCGCCATGGGTTTGTCATCGCCTCCGACGAGTGCTACTCGGAGATCTACTTCGACGAGGCGCACCCGCCCTTGGGGGCGTTGCAAGCCGCGCAGCACCTCGGTCGTCCTGATTATCGTCACTTGCTGGTCTTCGGCAGCCTGTCGAAGCGCTCGAATGCGCCGGGGCTGCGCTCGGGCTATGTGATTGGCGAGTCGGCGCTGGTCAAGCGATTCCTGCTGTACCGGACCTACCATGGCTGCGCGATGAGCGAGGCGGTCGCGGCAGCCAGTGTCGCGGCCTGGAACGACGAATCGCATGTGCGCGACAACCGCGCGCTGTATGCCGCGAAATTTGATGCCATGCTGCCGATCCTCGCGCCAGTGAGCGGAGTCGAGCGACCCGACGCCGGCTTTTACCTGTGGCTGCCGACGCCGGTCGACGACGAGACCTTTGTGCGCACGTTGCTCGCTGAGGAAAACGTCTTGCTGCTGCCGGGCAGCTACCTGGCCCGCACCGCGCACGGCATCAATCCCGGCGCCAACCGCGTCCGTATTGCCCTGGTGGCGCCACTCGCCGAATGCGTCGAGGGCGCGCACCGCATCGCCCGCCACTGGCAGCGACTGGCCGCTTGAGCCGCCGCGCCGCATACTTCGCCCCTGCACCCACACTGAACACCCAACCGGAGGAACCCATGTCAGACGTCCAGCAACTCATCGAAGCCGCGTTCGAGCGCCGCGCCGAAATCACCCCGCGCAACGCCGACTCGCAACTGCGCGAGGCGGTCGACCATGTGTTGGGCGACATCGACTCGGGCACGCTGCGCGTCGCCGAGAAGATCGACGGCCAGTGGACCACCCATCAGTGGCTGAAGAAAGCGGTCTTGCTGTCGTTCCGCCTGGAAGACAACACCTTCACCCGCGGCGGCTACACCAACTACTTCGACAAGGTGCCGAGCAAGTTTGCCGACTACTCGAGCCGTGACTTCCGCGAAGGCGGCTTCCGCGTCGTGCCGCCGGCCGCCGTGCGCCGCGGCGCCTTCATCGGACAGAACGTGGTGCTGATGCCGTCGTACGTCAACATCGGCGCCTACGTCGACGAAGGCACCATGGTCGACACCTGGGCCACTGTCGGCTCCTGCGCGCAGATCGGCAAGAACGTGCACCTCTCGGGCGGCGTCGGCATCGGCGGCGTGCTGGAGCCGGTGCAGGCCAACCCGACCATCATCGAAGACAACTGCTTCATCGGCGCCCGCTCCGAGGTGGTCGAAGGCGTGATCGTCGAGGAAGGCTCAGTGATCTCGATGGGCGTCTACATCGGCCAGAGCACCAAGATCTTCGATCGCGAGACCGGCGAAGTCAGCTACGGCCGCATCCCGGCCGGCTCGGTGGTGGTGAGCGGCAACCTGCCCTCCGCCGATGGCACCTACAGCCTGTACTGCGCGGTCATCGTCAAGAAAGTCGACGCCAAGACCCGCGCCAAGACCAGCATCAACGAACTGCTGCGCGGCGTCTGAGCATGAAGCTGTACGGCCTCACCCAGTGCGGCACGGTGCAGAAAGCCCGCGCCTGGCTCGACACCGGTGGCCACGCCTACGACTTCCACGACTTTAAGTCGCAGGGCGTGAGCCGTGAGCAGCTCGAGGTGTGGCTGGCGCAGGTGCCGTGGGAGCGCCTGTGCAACCGCGCCGGGCTGACCTGGCGCGCGCTACCGCCTGAGCGCAAAGAGGCGGTGACCGGCCCGGAGCAGGCGATCGAGCTGATGCTGGAAAAGCCCTCGCTGATCAAGCGGCCGGTGCTGGAGAAGGACGGACAGGTGGAGCTGGGCTTCTCCGAGAAGCGCTACGCAGCGCTGTTTGGCGTCTGAGCGGACGATGTCGCCCACCCAGACCCTGCTCGAAGACCTGGTTCGGCGGCCCTCCGTCACACCCGACGACTCTGGTTGTCTGGACTTGCTGTCGGGGCGACTCGAACGGCTGGGTTTCACGTTAGAGCGGATGCGCTTCGGCCGTGTCGACAACCTCTGGGCAGTGCGCGAAGGGCATGGCCGCGGCGA
>RFMI01000008.1 GCA_009927815.1 Betaproteobacteria bacterium
GCCGACGTCGCTCTGCCAGTCGTCAAAGATTTCATCGCCGCGGTGAAGGCCGCCGCGGTTGGCGAGGAGGTGGTCGGCAGCCTGACGCCCGGCCAGGCGCTGATCGGCGTTGTGCACCGCGAACTCACCCGCGTCATGGGCGAGGAGTCCAAGGGGCTCAACCTCGCGGCGGTTCCGCCGGTGGTGGTGCTGATGGCCGGCCTGCAGGGCGCCGGCAAAACCACCACCACGGCCAAGCTCGCCAAGCATCTGATCGAACGGCAAAAAAAGAAGGTTCTGCTGGTTAGCTGCGACGTCTACCGGCCGGCGGCTATCCAGCAGCTTGCGGTCGTCGGCCAGCAGGTCGGCGCCGAGGTGTTCCCGTCTGCTGCCGGCGATTCGCCGCGCGCCATTGGTGCAGCCGCGCTTGACCACGCCAAGCGCTATTTCTTCGACGTGCTGATCGTCGACACTGCGGGTCGGCTCGCGGTCGACGAGGCGATGATGGCCGAGATCACCGATCTGCACGCCGCGCTCAAGCCGACCGAGACGCTGTTTGTGGTGGACGCGATGCTCGGCCAGGACGCGGTCAACACGGCCCGGGCGTTTGGCGAGGCGCTGCCGTTGACTGGCGTCATCCTCACCAAGCTCGATGGCGATGCACGGGGCGGCGCGGCGCTGTCGGTGCGTCAGGTCACCGGCGCGCCGGTTAAGTTTGTTGGCGTCTCCGAGAAGATGGATGGTCTCGAGGCTTTCCACCCCGACCGCATGGCTTCGCGCGTGCTTGGCATGGGCGACGTCCTGTCTCTGGTGGAAGAAGCGCACCGCCAGGTCGATGTGGTCGAGGCGCAGAAGCTCGCCGAGAAGCTCAAGTCGGGCAAGGGCTTCGACCTCGAGGACTTCAAGCAGCAGATCGCCCAGATGCGCAAGATGGGCGGTCTCACCGCGATGATGGACAAGCTCCCCGGCCAGCTCACCGCGCAACTCAAAGGCCAGCAGCCGGATGAGCGGCGCATCGGCCGCACTGAAGGCATCATTAACTCCATGACCCCGCTGGAGCGGCGCAAACCCGAGCTGCTCAAGGCCAGCCGCAAGCGGCGCATCGCCGCTGGCGCCGGCGTGTCGGTGCAGGAAGTCAACCAGCTGCTCAACCAGTTCGAGCAGATGCAGAAGGTCATGAAGATGATGAAGGGCGGCAACTTGGCCAAGCTCGCCCGCAACTTCAAGGGCATGCTGCCGGG
>RFMI01000007.1 GCA_009927815.1 Betaproteobacteria bacterium
TAGAACTCGCGGCGGTTGCCATAGCTCGCCATGCCCATGGTCAACAGGCCCTCGAACAGTGCGCCCACGCGATCGCCGGCGTAGTCCGGCCGCCACGCATCGGCCAGGCGAGCCGCCCAGTCGGCGTCTTTGCGTGACGACTCGGCCCAGCCCTCGAGCGGGCGGAACAAGGTCTCGACGGCAGCATCGGCGTCGGCATGGCCAGCCTTGCGAAACTCGCGCGGATTGCGCTTGTAGAACTTGGTGGCAAGCGCACGCAGGCTCGCCAACATTGCGCGTTGGTGCAGCTCGGTGACGTCGTCGATGTCGCTCTTGGCCAATTGCGCGACCGAAAAGCTGCGCGTCTGCTGGCTGCCGTCCTTGGCGCGGATCGGCTCGTTGGCGCAAGCCGCCAGCAGGCTGGTCAGCGATACGATGGCAGCGGCGGAGCACAGGGATGCGGGGCATTGGCGCAGCATCGCGCGGTTCGCCCGGCACGGCAAGCGCGGCTACACTTGCGGACTTGCCAATCTGCTTATGGACACGCCCGCATGGACGCCGAACGCCTTAATTCCGTCGAAAACCTGATCCGCGACCTCGCCAGCCGTGGCGACGAGCTGCGGAGGTATCTTTGACTACGACGCCAAGCGCGAGCGCCTGGAGGAGCTGGTCCGCCTAAGCGAGGCGCCCGACTTCTGGGACGAGCCCAAGCGCGCCCAGGAGATGGGCCGCGAGCAAAAATCGCTAGAGGGCGTGGTCACCACGCTGGACACGCTGCGCGACGGCTTGACCGATGCTGGCGAACTGCTGGATATGGCCCGCGGCGAACAAGACTGGGACACGGTGGTGGCGGTTGAAGGGGATGTCGCGGCGCTGCAAACGTCGGTCGAGCAGCTCGAGTTCCGCCGCATGTTCAGCAACCCGATGGACCCCAACAATTGCTTCATCGACATCCAATCGGGGGCGGGCGGCACCGAAGCGCAAGACTGGGCCGGCATGCTCATGCGCATGTACGTGCGCTACTGCGAGCGCAAGGGCTTTACCGTGGAGGTGCTGGAAGAATCCGACGGTGAAGTCGCCGGCATCACCAGCTGCACCTTGAAGATCAGCGGCGACTACGCCTACGGCCACCTGCGCACCGAGACCGGCGTGCACCGGCTGGTGCGGGTGTCACCGTTTGACAGCAACGCGCGGCGCCACACCAGTTTTGCAGCGTGTTCATCTACCCCGAGGTGGACGACAGCATTGAGATCGAGATCAACCCGGCCGACCTGCGCGTGGATACCTACCGCGCGTCCGGTGCCGGTGGCCAGCACATCAACAAGACCGATTCGGCAGTGCGCATCACCCACGCGCCCTCGGGCATTGTGGTGCAGTGCCAGAACGACCGCAGCCAGCACCGCAACCGCGACGAGGCGATGCAGATGCTGCGCGCCAAGCTCTACGAGGCCGAGTTGCGCAAGCGCATGGAGGCGCAGCAGGCACTAGAAGCGGGGAAGAGCGACATCGGCTGGGGCCACCAGATTCGCAGCTATGTGTTCGACCAGAGCCGGGTGAAAGACCTGCGCACCAATGTCGAAGTCGGGAATGTGAAGGGTGTGATGGACGGCGACTTGGACGGCTTTATTGCCGCGAGTTTGAAGCAGGGGGTGTA
>RFMI01000006.1 GCA_009927815.1 Betaproteobacteria bacterium
TTCTCCGTCGGTTTTCTCCGCTGCCTTTTCGGCGGGTTTCTCCGCCGGTTTCGCCGTCACCGGCGCTCCCTTAAGCGCGAGCAGTTTCTCCAACTTGCTGACTTGGCCCTGCAGTTCGGCGATACGACTGTTGGCCTCTTCGATGGCACGCCGCTGGGCAGCGCTGTTCTCCTCCAATTGCTGCGCGCGCTTGCTCAAAGCGTCAGAGGTGGCTCGGGCCGACGAGATCGTCAGCTGGCGACTCGATGACTGCTCCGCACGAGCAGCCTCGTCCCCGGATTTGCGGACAGCGCGCGGCCGCAAGACCGGCGCACTACGCCGTTGGATGGCGGGTTCACGCTCGGCCGCGGCCGGATTCATCGGGGTCTGCACGGGCTCCGGCGCTTCGGCTTCCGCCACAGGAGGGGCCATCACCTCGGCTTCACGCAGCACCACGTCGTACTGACGCAGACTGCGACCACTCGGCGAGCTGACCACCAGCAAGACCGAGAAATTGGCTTCCGGCGGCGCTTCGCTGGTGTTCAATCGCACTCTGACCGCATCAGCGGAGAAGTCCAAAGCCACTTGCAGCGCATCTACCCAGGCAGGCCGCGAAATCTCAAGCCAACCGTATTCAGTGGCGTCGCCAATGCTGACTTCGAGTTGCTGCGGCGTTTCCTCGGGCTGCAAAGTCAGCGTCATCTCGGCTTCGAGCGGCGAGCCATTCGGCGAGGACACCATCAACGGACCCAAGTCGGCGGCCCGCAGCGGAGCGATCGAGCAGCCGAACAAGACTGCGGCGCACAGCAGCGCCCGAGCAGGAGAGAGTGGATGACTTTTTAGCATGGCGAGAGCCTACACTGCGACGCCCCGAGCGGCCAAGCCGGTTCAAGCGTCCAAGACGATTCTCAGCATGCGCCGAAGGGGTTCAGCCGCGCCCCACAGCAACTGGTCGCCGACCGTGAATGCGCCCAGATACTCTGCGCCCATGTTGAGCTTGCGCAACCGGCCGACTGGTACGGTCAGCGTTCCCGTGACGGCGGTCGGGGTGAGCTCACGCATGCTGATGTCGCGGTCGTTCGGCACCACCTTGACCCAGTCGTTGTGCGCGGCGATCAGCTGATAGACCTCCGGCAACGACACGTCTCGCTTGAGCTTGATGGTCAGCGCCTGCGAATGGCAGCGCATCGCGCCGATGCGCACGCAGATGCCGTCGACCGGGATCGGGTCCCACTGCGGCCGAGGATTTTGTTGGTCTCGGCTTGGCCCTTCCACTCTTCCTTGCTCTGTCCGCTCTCCAGCTGCTTGTCGATCCAAGGGATCAGGCTGCCGGCCAGCGGCACGCCGAAGTTCTCGGTAGGGAAGTCCTTGTCCCGCAGGGTCTCGGCCACTTTGCGATCGATGTCGAGAATGGCGGAGGCCGGGTCGGCGAGCTTGTCGGCTACGGCGGCGTGCACCGCACCCATCTGGCTGATCAGCTCGCGCATGTTCTGCGCGCCGGCGCCGCTGGCGGCCTGGTAGGTCATGGCGCTCATCCATTCGACCAAGCCCGCCTCGTAGAGCCCGCCGAGCGCCATCAACATGAGACTCACCGTGCAATTGCCGCCGATGTAGTTCTTAACGCCGTCATTGAGGGCGCGATCGATGACCGCGCGGTTGACCGGGTCGAGGATGATCACCGCGTCGTCGGCCATGCGCAGCGCGCTGGCGGCATCGATCCAGTAGCCGTTCCAGCCGGCAGCGCGGAGCTTGGGGTAGACGTCGTTGGTGTAATCGCCGCCCTGGCAGGTGATGATGAGGTCCATCTCCGCCAGCGCGGCGATGTCAGTGGCGCTCTGCAGCGGCGCAATGCCCTGCCCGACGTCCGGGCCGGCGCCACCGGCGTTAGAGGTAGTGAAGAAGGTGGTGTCGACCAGTGCGAAGTCTTTTTCCGCACGCATGCGATCCATCAGCACCGAGCCAACCATGCCGCGCCAACCCACCATGCCAAGCTTCTTCATTGTTCTGCCCCTCAGGCGGCCTTAAGCGCCGCAATCACCGCGTCACCCATCTCGCGGGTGCCGACCTTGTTCGTA
>RFMI01000040.1 GCA_009927815.1 Betaproteobacteria bacterium
CTCCCGTGTTGTCGATCAGGTAATACGGACGGCCGACCCGAGGCGTGACCTTGATCATGTAGACCCGCCCCTCGCGCGTGTACTGCTCAATGGTGTTCTCGCCCTCGGTTCGGATGCTGATGTCCGGATCCCCAGGGCCTTGCGGCACGATTAACGGAACCGCACCTTCATCGTCGGGCACATCAACCAGACCCGGCGGCTTCGGCGCCGCGGGCGTGACAGCCGCTCCGGTCCCAGGGATCGCAAGACCAGACAATCCGACCAGAATCAACAACACAGGGTACAGGCGCGGCATTGGGCGATCCCCGACAATCAGTGAGATCAGTTTATCACGCAGCCTTTGACGCCTCTCCCACCTAAAATGACACTCTTCTGACAAACATCGAGCCATACCCATGGACCTAACCGCCCTGCGCCGAGATTACCGGCAGGCCCGTCTCGACGAAGCCGACCTCTTGGCCGAGCCGATGCAACAATTTCGCGCATGGTTTGAGCAAGCGCTCGCCTCCGGACTCGACGAGCCCTACGCGATGACGCTCGCGACCGTGAGCGGCGATCAGCGACCTGCCGCGCGCATCGTCCTGCTGCGGGGTTTTGATGAGCGCGGATTTGCCTTCTTCACCAATTTTGACAGTCGAAAAGGCCACGAACTGGCCGCCGCGCCACACGCGGCGCTGTTGTTTTACTGGGCGCCACTGGAACGCCAAGTGCGCATCGAGGGTGTGGTCGCCCGCGTACCTGACGCCGATTCGGACGACTACTTCGCCAAGCGACCGCGCGGCAGCTGCATCGGCGCCTGGGCCAGTCCGCAAAGCCAAGTCATCCCCGACAGGGATTGGCTACGTCAGCGGGTCGACGCCTTTGATGCGGAACATGGTGACACCGTACCGCGCCCGGATAACTGGGGCGGATATCGGCTGATCCCGGACTATTACGAATTCTGGCAAGGTCGCGAGAGCCGTCTTCACGACCGGCTGGTGTACCGCATGGACGGAGATGCTTGGCGCACCGAACGGCTAGCGCCTTAGCCGATCAGCCAGTCTTTTGCAGATGCTGCGCCACGGCCCAAAGCACCCACAGCATCAGCACCAGCCCAGCCGCGCGCCGGACCGCCGGGCGTCGCCAGACCAAAAAACGCCCAGCCGATCCAATCAACCAGACATTCGGTAAGGTCCCCAACCCGAACGCGGCCAAGGTCAGCGCACCCGCCGGCCCCGAACCGCTGGCCAATGCGCTGACCACCAGACTGTAAACAAGGCCACACGGCAGCCAGCCCCACACCGCTCCAGCGAGCAGGGCCTTACGCGGTGTATCAGTAGGCAAGAGCTTTGGCAGACCCGGCGATACCGCGCGCCACACGCGACTGCCCACCCCCTCGATGTGCCGCAAGCCGCGCCAGACGTCGGCCAGATACAAACCCACCGCGAACAGCATCAACTGCGCCAACCACCACAAGGCCTGCTGAACCGGAAGGATGTGATCAGCGAACAGCGCCACCTCACCGCAGGTGCCCGCCACCCAACCGATCAACGCATAGCTGCCAATGCGCCCGAGGTGGTGACACAAAACCAATCGCCAACGCCCCGGCCGGTGTTGCCCGGACAGCATCCCGGCAATGCCCCCGCACATTCCGGCACAGTGTCCGCCACTCAACAAACCGGCCAAAAACGCGCCGGCCACGCCAGCCTCAAGCATCCGGCGTCACCGTGCGGGTGCGCGGCCATAACCACGCGAGCAGCAGAAGCGTGGGCACAACCGACACCGTGCTCAAGACAAAGAACGCGCTGTAGCCCCACGATTCGGCCATCCATCCTGACGCCCCTGCAACCAATTTCCCCGGCAAATTGGCCAACGAACTCAGAAGCGCGTACTGCGTCGCCGTGAAGCTGCGATTCGCCAACGACGACATGAACGCGACCAGCACGGTGCCGGCAAATCCCTGCGCCAGATTGTCGCCACAGATGGTCAACACAAACACCCACAGCTCGCCTGGGTGGGCAGCCATCAGGACGAACAGCAGATTGGACACGCCCACCGCAGCTGCCGCGACCGCCAGAGGGCCCCGGAGACCGAATCCAGCGACTGCCAGACCGCCGAGGAACGTCCCGGCGATGCCCACCCACACCCCGAACACTTTGCTCACTGTGGCGATCTGGCTTTTGTCGAACCCACTGTCGATATAGAACGGGCCGGCGATCACGCCCATCATCTGGTCGGGCATTTTGAACAGGCCGACGAACGCCAACAGCGCCAAGGCGAGGACCACCCCGTTACGCCCAAAGAACTCGCGGAATGGCCCAACAAAACTCTCGGTCCAGCCTGGACGATCGCGCACCGGCGCACTTGGCTCACGCGCCGCGAGCGTCGCGACCAGGGGCACCAGAAGCAGGCCGGCCATGACCGTGTACGCCGCCGTCCACCCAGCAAAATCAGCCAAATAAAGGGCGCCCGCGCCCGAAGCGATTAGCGCCAGCCTGTAACCAAAGGTGTATGTCGCGGCCAATGCCGCCTGCGCCTCAACCGGCGCGATCTCAATGCGGTACGCGTCGACCACCGTGTCCTGAGTCGCGCCAGCAAACGCTGCCACACCCACCAGCGCGACAAACACATCGATCGAGGTCTGCGGACCGGTGAACGCCATCGCCAGCAGCGCGAGGCACAACACGCTCTGGCTCAACAGCAGCCAGCTGCGGCGGCGACCAAGCGGACACAACACCGGCAGTTCCAGCCGATCGACAAGAGGCGCCCAGACAAACTTAAAAACGTAGAACAGGGTGGCGTAGCTGATCAGGCCAATGGCACCCAAGTCGTACTGCGCCTCCCGCAACCAGATCGACAAGGTGTAGCCAACGAGGAGAAACGGCAGTCCGCAGCCAAATCCGAGACAAAACAGAGTCACCGCCGAGGGCGTAGCGAACGCCGCGGCAATCCCGCGCCAAGCTTTGGCAAAACCGTTCAAGGCAAGTCGCCGGCGTAGTCGATCACCAGCGGCGCGTGGTCAGAGAATTTCTGACCCTTGTACACGCTAGCGACGGACGCTCGAGCCGCGAGCGCCGGCGTGGCGATCTGATAATCGATACGCCAACCGACGTTCTTGGCATACGCCTGGCCACGGTTGCTCCACCACGTATACGCCGCCTCGCCGACCTCCGGATGCAGACGCCGGTAGACATCGACCCAACCCAGTTCGTCGAACACCCTCGACACCCACGCTCGTTCCTCGGGTAAGAAACCCGAATTCTTGAGATTGCCTTTCCAGTTTTTAAGGTCGATCTCGCGGTGCGCGATGTTCCAATCGCCGCACAACACAATGTCCCGACCGCTGGCCGCGAGACTCGCCAACATCGGCCAGAATCGCTCCATGAAGGAGAATTTTGCGAGCTGCCGCTCGGGCGAACTCGAGCCGGAGGGCAAGTAAAGACTCACCACTGACAACTTGCCGAAGTCAGCCTGCACATAACGTCCCTCGGCGTCGATGTCGGCGATGCCCAACCCAGACACGATGCGGTCGGGCGCGCGGCGGCTGTAGATGCCCACCCCGCTGTAGCCACGCTTCTCAGCGGCATGAAATGCCGAGACATAGCCCGTCGGACCGCGCAGCTCCTCACCGATATCGGCTTCCTGCGCTTTGATCTCCTGCACGCAGCACACGTCAGCACCGGAGTTGACCAGCCACTCGAAGAAGCCCTTGTCGCGAGCCGAACGAATGCCGTTGAGGTTGGCGGAGACGATGCGCATCGCGAAGCGGGCTTTGTGATAGTTTCGTGGCCTGTTTCAACAGGTTTAGCGCATGAATCATACCGCTGCGGCCTTCATCGATGACGCCATTGCTGCCGGCGCCATCCTTTTGGCGATTTCCGCACCAAGGCCGGCCGACAATCTCCTTACTTTTTCAATGCCGG
>RFMI01000095.1 GCA_009927815.1 Betaproteobacteria bacterium
TGGCTCAGACCGGCGGCCGCTGCAACCCGAACTCGACCGGCATTGGCTAGCACTGGCTGGCAGAGCAGCCACTTGAGCGGGTTACTGCTGCTGCTGATTCGCCTGTACAAGGTGGCGCTGAGCCCCTTGATCGGTTCACGCTGCCGCTTCTATCCGAGTTGTTCTGATTACGGTGCCGAAGCGATTCGGCGACACGGTGCTGTTGCAGGCTTGTGGTTGACTGTCAAACGCGTGGGCCGTTGTCACCCGTATCATCCGGGCGGGTTCGACCCGGTTCCTTAGATCCCTTTGACTTGACTGCTGGACGCAATGGATAACAAACGCCTGATTCTTTTCCTGGTCTTTTCGTTCGGTCTGCTGATGCTTTGGGACCGCTATCAGGCGTACCAAAACCCGCCGGTAGCGTCGAGCGCCTCTGAGAGGCGACCATTCCGGCGACAGCACCTGCTGCGCCGGCTAACGCCCAACTCGCCAAGCCCCAGCGCCGTCGTCCGACGCCTCTCCAAGGGTCGTCGTGTTGTCGTAAAGACTGATCTCTACCAGGTCGAGATTGACGAGAACGGCGGTGACTTGCGGCAGGTGACTTTGCTCAAACACCGGTCCCTGGGTGACGGCGACGGCCCCCTGACCCTGCTGGATGACCACGCCAAACCTATGTCGTCCAGTCCGGTCTGACGGGCGCCGGTTTGCCCAACCATCGCACGGTATTTGTCGCCGACCAGGCTGAGTACCGTCTGGCCGATGGCCAGCAGACGCTGGAGGTGCGCTTGACGGCGGACACCGGCGGTGCACAGGTGACGCGCACCTACACCTTCCACCGCAATGATTACGTCATCGATCAGCGTGTGGCCGTGGTTAACCACCAGGCGGCGCCGTTGGCGACATCCGCTTACTTTCACGTGTTGCGGGATGGCCAACCGCCCGAAGGTGCCTCGCAATTCCAGCAGACTTACACGGGCCCAGTGGTCTACACGCAAGACGCCAAGTATCACAAGGTGGACTTTGAGTCGGTGCGTAAGGGCAAAGCCGAGTTCACCCATAGCGCCAACGACGGTTGGGTGGCTTTGATCCAGCACTATTACTTATCGGCGTGGCTGCCTAAGGCCGGCCAAGTGCGTGAAAACTACATCGAGGCTCTGCCGAACGACCTCTATCGGGTGGGCGTTAAGACAGCGGCAATCGAAATTGCTCCCGGTCAAACCACTCAGATCGATATGAGTCTGTATGTGGGTCCGCAAGAACAGCATCGCCTTGCTGAGCTGTCCGAGGGCCTCGAACTCACCACCGATTACGGCTGGCTCACCATCATCGCCAAGCCTCTGTTCCACTTCCTGGAGTTGCTGCACGCCTGGGTGGGCAATTGGGGTCTGGCAATTATTCTGCTGACGCTGGTCGTCAAAGCTTTGTTTTATCCCTTGTCAGCTGCCAGCTACCGCTCCATGGCGAAAATGCGCGTGCTGGCGCCCAAGATGCAGCAGTTGAAAGAGCGCTACGGGGAAGACAAGCAGCGCATGCAGGTCGAGCTGATGAAGCTCTACCAGACCGAAAAGATCAACCCCTTGGGCGGCTGCCTGCCGATCCTGGTGCAGATCCCGGTGTTCATCGCGCTGTACTACGCACTCATCGCATCGGTTGAATTGCGCAACGCGCCGTTCTACGGCTGGATCACCGATCTGTCGGTCCCGGATCCCTACTTCGTGCTGCCAATCCTGATGGGCATTTCGATGGTCGTGCAATCGCGCCTGAACCCGCCGCCACCGGACCCGATCCAGGCGCGGGTCATGCAAATCATGCCGATCGCGTTCTCGGTGTTCTTCTTCTTCTTTGCGTCCGGCCTGGTGCTGTATTGGTTGGTGAACAACGTGCTCTCAATAGCCCAGCAGTGGCGCATCAATTCGGTGATGGAGCGCGAAAAAGCCAGCGTGCGTCGTTAAGGGCCTGCAGCGGTGACCACATCCCGCACTGTAGTGGCAGTGGCGACGGCGCCCGGCCATGCCGGTGTCGGGGTGGTGCGGGTCAG
>RFMI01000072.1 GCA_009927815.1 Betaproteobacteria bacterium
CCCCAGTCTTCTCTGCAAAGGCGTGATCGAGCCGGTAAAAGCCAGCGCCGGCGTGGGTGTCGACGACGCTGAACGGCTTGTCCTTGAGCGCGAGGTGCCTCAGCAGCGCTAGCAACACCGTGTGCTTGAGCACATCAGCGTGGTTGCCGGCGTGGAAGCCGTGGCGGTAGCTCAGCAAAAACGGCTTACCGCACCCATTCGCCGCTGGCCGCGTCGAACATGTCGTGCTTCACCGTGTGACGGGTGGCGATCAGGTCGTCGACGGTCGGTTTGCCGGTGAGTGCGCGTTGAATGGCGAGTTTGGTGGCCTCGTAATTGGTGCGGTAGAGGTCTTCCATGTCGAGGTTGGGGTCGGTCGTCGTGCGCGGGTCGATCCACACCAGGTCGATGATGCAGAGGTTGTCGGCTTGGTCCTTGGGGATAATGCCCTCGGACACGCAATCCACCACCGCATCGGCCGTAGCGGCCTGCACCACGCCACCGAATAGGTTGATATAGGCCGAATTCTTGATGGTGACCTTGGTTGCCATCATGGTGGCCGGGCGGACCTGATGGTTACAGGCACGAACCGCGAACATGCAGGTGTGGCCAGCCGACTGCGCCATCATGTTGGCAAACGCTTGGCCGACCGGTCCAGACACGTCGCCGATGAGGATCTCGGGCATGGCGTCGGTGAACTGGCCTTCCTTGGCGAGGACGGTGGCTTCGCCGGTGGCGAACAGAATCTTGTTGGACATGGAACGCTCCAGAGATTTGAAGAGGGTGGTCGCGATTCTAACCTGCGGTGGGTCCCCCCACTAATGCGCCTGCTCCCAGTTCGGCCCCGCTCCCACCTCCACCAACAGCGGCACGGACAAACCCTCGATGCCTTCCATGATGCGGTGCAGTTCACGCTTGACTGTCTCGACCTCGACTTCGGGAGCCTCAATCACCAGTTCGTCATGCACCTGCAGAATGAGCCGCGACCGCAGCCCGGATGACTTGAGCCAAGCCTGCACCCGCAGCATCGCCAATTTGATGATGTCAGCGGCTGTGCCTTGCATTGGCGCATTGATGGCGGCGCGTTCGGCGGCCTGCCGACGCGGCCCGCTGCCACCACGGATATCGGGCAACCAGAGCCGCCGGCCGTAGACCGTCTCGACGTAGCCTTGCTCACGGGCCAGCGCGCGGGTTTGGTCCATGTAGGCCTTGACGCCCGGATAGCGGTCGAAATAGCGCTCCATGTAGGTTTGCGCGGCCGAGCGCTCGATGTCCAGGTTCTGCGCCAAGCCAAACGCACTCATGCCGTAGATCAGGCCGAAATTGATCACTTTGGCGGTACGCCGCTGGTCGGGCGTCACCTCGATCGGCGTCACGCCAAACACCTCCGCCGCGGTGGCTCGGTGAATGTCATCGTTCTGGGCAAAGGCCCGCACCATGCCCGGGTCCCGCGACACATGCGCCATGATGCGCAGCTCGATTTGCGAGTAGTCAGCACTCACCAACACATGGCCCCGGCGGCGCAACAAAGGCCTCGCGGATGCGCCGGCCCTCCGCAGTGCGCACAGGGATGTTCTGCAGATTAGGCTCGCTCGACGACAGCCGCCCCGTCACCGCCGTGGCCTGACCAAAGCTGGTGTGCACCCGCCCGGTCGCCGGATTGATCATGCGCGGCAGCTTGTCGGTGTAGGTGCTCTTGAGCTTGGACAGGCTGCGGTGCTCGAGGATGAGCTTGGGCAGCGGGTAATTGAGCGCGAGTTGCTGCAGCACATCCTCATCGGTGCTGGGCTCGCCAGAGGGGGTCTTCTTGAGGACGGGCAGCTGCTGGCGGTCGAACAGGATCTCGCGGATCTGCTTCGGGCTGCCAAGGTTGAAGGGCTGACCCGCCGCCGCGTAGGCGCGCTCTTCAATCGCCGCCATGCCGCGTCCGAGTTCATCGGACTGGGTCAGCAGCAGCGCCGGGTCGACCCGAACGCCGACGCGCTCCATCTCGAACAGCACCTGCGCCAGTGGCAGCTCGATGTCGCGGTAGATGCGGGCAAGGCCGGCGTCGCGCTCGATCTGCGGCGCCAAATGGGCATGGACCTGCAAGGTGAGATCGGCGTCCTCAGCGGAGTACTTGGTAGCCGTGTCCAGATCGACTTGATCGAAGCCAATTTGCGACGCGCCCTTGCCGCAGATCGACTCGTAGCTGATGGATTCGGAGTCGAGATGTCGGCGCGCCAGTGTCTCGAGGTCGTGGCGCAGGTGGCTTTCCAGCACGTACGACTGCAATAGCGAATCGCCCACCACGCCGCCGAGCGCGATGCCATGGTTGGCGAGCACGTGGCGGTCGTACTTGAGGTTCTGGCCGACCTTGGGGTGATCGGACTCGAGCCAGGCCTTGAGCCGCGCGAGCGTCTCGTCGAAGGGCAACTGGTCCGGCGCGCCCGGGTAGCGGTGCGCCAACGGGATGTAGCAGGCATGTCCGGGCTCGGTGCACAGCGAAATGCCGACCAGCCGGGCGGTCAGCGGATCAAGGCTGGTGGTCTCGGTGTCGAGCGCAACCGGCTGGTCCCGAGTGATGCGGCCGAGCCAGTCGTCCAACTGCCCTGGCGTGAGGACGGTCTCGTAGGCCACCACCGGCGCGCGCGATGCCGGCTCGGCGCGTTCGCCTGCGAAGGCGCCGGGGTCACTGCCATTCGCGCTCGGGCCGCGCACCGGAACCGCACCCCGGCCGGACAGGCTGGCTGCTCCATCGCCTTCACCGGCCAGCATCGCAGAATCGGCGGCCTTGGACCCGCCCTCAAGGCCGGCGAGCGCGCTGCGCATCTCGTAGCGGCTGTAGATGCCGCGCAGGTCTTCCACGTGCGGTGCCTGGGCGGCGAGCGCCTCCACGCTCACCGGCAGCTCGATGTCACAGCGGACGGTCACCAGCTCACGCCCGAGCGGCAAAAAGTCGAGGTGCCTGCGCAGGTTCTCGCCGACCACGCCGCTAATCTCACCTGCGTGGGCAATGACCCCGTCGAGTGAGCCATGCGCCTGCAGCCACTTCACCGCGGTCTTGGGGCCGCATTTCTCGACGCCCGGTACGCCGTCGACGGTGTCGCCGACCAGCGCCAAGTAATCGACGATCTGCTCTGGCCCGACGCCGAACTTGGCCTCCACGGCCGGCACGTCGAGCACCTCGCCGCTCATCGTGTTCACCCACAGCACATGGTCGTTAACCAACTGCGTGAGGTCCTTGTCGCCAGTCGAGATGACGGTCTGCCAGCCTCGCGTGGACGCCTGCACGGCGAGCGTGCCGATCACATCATCGGCCTCCACACCTTCGACCATGAGCAGCGGCCAGCCCAGCGCGCGCACCGCAGCGTGGATCGGCTCAATCTGCGCAGCGAGGTCTTCCGGCATCGACGGCCGATGTGCCTTGTACTCGGGGAAGAGGTCGTCGCGAAAGGTCTTGCCCTTGGCGTCGAACACCACCGCCCGGTGGGCACTGGGGTATTCACTTGCCAGCCGCCGCAGCATGTTGATGACGCCATGCAGTGCGCCGGTCGGCTCGCCGGCACGCGTACGCAGGTCAGGCAGCGCGTGGTAGGCGCGGTAGAGGTAGGAAGAGCCGTCGACGAGGAGGAGGGTGGACACAATGGGGTGGGCCGCACGGTAAGCCCCCATTATGCGGCCCTGATGGCCGGACACGGCGACCACTCGGCCGCGCTAGGTTAGACTGCGCCGCCATGGACTCCGCCGACTGGGACCTCACAGCCATCAACCGCGAGCTGCTCGAAGCCGAGCGCGCCCTGCGAGACCTCGGGCCTGCCGTCGCCATGTTCGGTAGCTCGCGCACTGCCAAGGACGACTCGCTATACAGCGAGGGCAGTCGCTGGCCAAGGCCATCGCTTCAGCCGGCTACGCGGTGATCACGGGCGGGGGGCCTGGCCTGATGGACGCTTTCAACCGCGGTGCACAGGCCGGTGGCAGCCCGAGCGTCGGGCTCGGCATCCGCTTGCCGACCGAAACTTCGCCGAACCCACACATCGACATCCACCTGAGATTTGAGCGCTTTTTCACCCGCAAGGCGGTGTTTGTTCGTTACGCCCAGGCGTTTGTGGTGATGCCTGGCGGCTGGGGTACGCTAGACGAGTTGTTCGAGATCCTATGTCTGGTCAACACCGGCAAAGCAGAGCCCGTGCCGGTCATATTGGTGGGAACAACGTTCTGGGAAGACCTGTTGCAATGGCTCGAACACGGCCCGCTCGCACGCGGCACCATCGGTCATGCCGACATGCGCTTTATCCAGTCGGCACGCAGCGAAGCGGACGTGCTGCGCATCCTCGCTGAGCGACTGCCCTTGACCCATGGATGACGTGCTGCGCATCGCGATGGTGATGGCTGGCACTGGTGCCGGCGGCATGGAGAAGCACACCCTCGAACTCTCTGCAGAACTCGCGCAGCAAGGGCATACCGTGGGATTGCTGACGCATCCCGGCTTCGCCTCGCGAATCCACCCACCGTACAGCATCTTGCAGTCGACTTGTCGCGCAGTCGCCGGCACCCCGCTCTGCTGTTTTCGACGTGGCGTCATCTGCGCAACTTCCGGCCAGACATCATTCACGCGCAGGCCAACAAGGCATCGGCGATTGTCACAACGCTGCGTCCATGGCTGCCACGCTGCAAGACAGTAGCCACTCTGCACAATGAGAAATCCCAGATCGGGATGTTTCGGGACTTTGACGCACGAATCGCCGTCAGCCAGTTGCTGGCGAACCTGCTGAAACCCTGGCCCACCCACGTCATCTACAA
>RFMI01000025.1 GCA_009927815.1 Betaproteobacteria bacterium
GAGATTCTCCCGGCCGACGCACTATGCCCACCGCACGACTCAGCGGCTTTGGCGAATCGCGTCGCACAAGCATTGCAGGACCTGCCCGCCACCCGAGCACAGTTCGCGCCAGTGTTTGAGCGCGCCGCTTGCGAGATGACCCTTGAGGCCATGACGACTCAGACTGTGGCCGTGTACCGTCAACTCGCCGAGCGCCGCTGACCCGCAGTCCTAGCGTTTCGAGCGCTCCGCCAACGCCCGCTCGTGCCGCTTGATGTCCCTCAGCAAGCGGCCAAAGGCTGCGATCAAGGCGATGCACAGGCCTTCCCAGCCGGCGCGGAACCAGGCCCGCGATATGTAGAACTGAAAGAAGTAGAACGGGTATCCGAACAGGATGCGAAGGCGGATTTTCCAAAGTGCCGGAAGCAACGTGTTGGCGGCGCGGGCACTGCTTGAGCGGTTGAATTTGGCCACCAGCTGCTCAAGGCTGCTGTATGACCAATGTTCGAGAGTGGCCCGCAGCGGGACGGCCCTGTGTCCATCCGGCAACTGAAACTGGTCCCACGCGCGATCTGCAGGCATGCGAACCACGCGACGGTTGTAGAGTTTGTTGCGGCGGGCCACCGCAGAATGGAAAAAACGCTGACCGAGCGGCGACACCGTGATCAGCGGAATCGAGAAAATGCCAGCCGACTGTCCGGCGGCGTCCACCGTCCGGCGAATCTCGTCGGCCAGGGCCTTGGTCACCACCTCATCCGCGTCAAGATCGAGCAGCCAATCATGACGACATTGGTCTTCAGCGAAACGCTTCTGAAAACCATTCCCGGGCCAAGCATTGAGCAGCACGCGAGCGCCCAAGGACTCCGCAATTCTCACCGTATCGTCACTCGAACCGCTATCGACCACCACCACTTCGTCAGCAACCTGCTGCGCTGCGCGGATGCAGCGCTCGATGTTGTGGGCTTCATTCAGGGTGCGGATGTAGCAGGAAACTGGCGTCATCATTCTTTTAAATACGGAGCTGAGTGCGACTATAGCGCCCGAGGCTGCGATGCGCTTCCGGCAGAGTGCTAACCTCGGTCGACTGCATCGGACCAAGCATGGGGGCTATGTTGAAGGTTTTGGTAGTTGGGGGGGCGGGCTACATTGGCTCACACATGGTCAAGCGCCTGGCTCAGTCCAATTGCCAGGTCGTCACCCTCGACAACCTGAGCAAAGGCCATGCTGACGCCGTACATCACGGCGAACTGGTGGTCGGGGACATGGCCGACCGACCGCTGCTCGACCGCCTGCTGAGCCAGCATCGCTTCGACGCTGTCATGCACTTCGCTGCGCTCATCGAAGTCGGGGAGTCGATGCGCGACCCCGGACGCTACTACCGCAACAACGTCGCCGACTCGCTGGCACTCATCGATGCACTACGCGACCACGGGGTCGAGCGACTGATCTTTTCGTCGACCGCGGCGATCTTTGGCGAACCGCAGTACACGCCGATCGACGAGGATCACCCCAAGTTGCCAATCAATCCGTACGGCCGCAGCAAACTTATAATCGAACACGTTCTGGAAGACTACGAACGGGCGTATGGCCTGCGTTCGATCCGCTTGCGCTATTTCAACGCCGCCGGCGCCGACCCAGACGGCAAACTAGGCGAGCGCCATGACCCTGAAACCCACCTGATCCCACTGGTGCTGCAAGCCGCCGCCGGGCGCAGAGCCGATATTGCGGTGTTCGGCCGCGACTACGACACCCCCGACGGCACCTGTGTGCGCGACTACGTCCACGTCAGCGACCTGTGCGAGGCGCATTGGCTGGCACTGCAATGCTTGCTGGACGGTCGTCACGGCGGCAGCTTCAATCTTGGCAACGGCGAGGGCTTCTCGGTACAAGAAGTGATCGACAGCGCGCGCCGCGTCACTGGACGCGCCATCACCCAACGTGAGGCCGAACGCCGTCCGGGAGATCCCGCCCGACTGGTCGCTGACGCCCGTCGTGCGCGCAAGGAGCTCGGTTGGGCGCCACAGCGTTCTGCGCTCGACACCCTCATCGCCGATGCTTGGACGTGGGAGTCGCGGCAGCGATGACCGAATCTTCAGCGCCACTGCAGGTGTTGCGGGTGATTGACGACCGACCCGGCCACCGGGCTCAGTCGGCCGGCTTGGCGGCCGCACTCGGGCGGTACACCGCGACCGCGATTAACGAGTGGCCGGCTCAACCGGCGGCCAGCGCTCTGCGCAGCTTTCTATGCCGAGGGATTCTCATCGGCCAGCGTACAGCAGTGGCGGCCCCAGATCTGATCCTCTGCTGCGGCCACCAGACGCACTTGACGGGTCTCGCGCTTCGGCGTCACCTGGGCGGACGCTTGATCGCCCTGATGACACCATCACTGCCGCTTGCCTGGTTCGACCTGGTGATCGCGCCGGCCCACGATGCGCCATCTCCACGCAACAATCTGATGTGCAGCGAGGGGGCTCTCAACAACATGACCGCAGCGGGTACGCATGACCCAGACCGCGGCGTGATCTTAATCGGCGGACCGTCGAGCCACTATGGCTGGGACTCCAGTGCGTTGCTGCGACAATTAC
>RFMI01000033.1 GCA_009927815.1 Betaproteobacteria bacterium
GATGTTGTCCTCGGTGAGGCGAGTCTGGCCGCGCAGTTTGCGGACGACCTGGTCGAGGCGCTGGGAGAGGTTTTCGAGCATGGCGTATGAAGAGGAGACCGCCCGCGGGAGGCGGCACGGGCGCGAACGCCCCTGTTAGACTCGAACAATGGATTCGAGTCTACTGCATCTGGGTGCCGCTCTGGCTTACGCCATCTTGGGCGCGATGGTTTGGCGCTCGCCGGTCGTCGCCCGTCAACCGCTCGTGTTAATGCTGGTGCTGCTGGTCTGGCTGGTACAGGGAGCCGGTCTCTCCGAGTCACTGTGGGTCGACGGTCAGCTGCAACTGGGGGTAGGCCACAGCATCTCGGCCTTCACTTGGATCGCGGTAGCGACCCTTTGGGTGGTTTCCCTGCGCGACCCAGCCAGCGCACTGGGCATGCTGGTCTGGCCGCTGGCGGCGGTGGGCTGCGTCGCAGCCTCCTTGTGGCCCGAGATGTACCCGGTGGCTGGCAGCGACCAGCCGCTCTTGCAGTGGCATCTGGTGGCGGCCATCCTGGCCTACGCGTTCTTCACGCTGGCCGGTCTGCAGGCGTGGCTGATTCAGATCACCGAAGGTCGCTTGCATGCCGGAAGGGTGGACGGCTGGATGCAGCATCTGCCGCCAGTCATCACCCAAGAATCGATCCTGTTCCGGCTGATCTGGACCGGTTTTGTGCTGCTGACGCTCAATCTGCTGAGCGGTGCACTGTTCGCCGAGCAGATCTTTGGCCGGCCCCTGCCGTTCAACCACAAGACGGTGCTGGGCATCACCAGTTGGCTGATCTTCGGCTGGCTGCTGCTCGGCCGGCATGTGGGTGGCTGGCGCGGTCGCATCGCCGCGCGCATGACGATTGCTGGCTGCATCGTGCTCTTGCTGGCTTACATCGGCGTGCGTTTCGTCTCCCAGATCATCCTCGGCCGCATCTGACCTGACCAGCAGGATGCGCTTGCGCCCGTTGGCCGGGCGTGGCCATACTGACACCGTCGCGTTCCGCTGAATCCGTTTGGACAATTTATCGACCGGCACCCTGCTGGGTGCCCTAGCGGTGTTGCTGGCCCTGTCGGCCTTCTTCTCGATGGCAGAGACCAGCATGATGGCGCTCAACCGCTATCGGCTGAAACACTTGGCTCAGACAGGCGTCTCCGGTGCAGCGCTAACGCAGAGCTTGCTGGCACACACCGACCGTCTGCTCGGCGTGATCCTGCTCGGCAACAACCTGATCAACGCCTTTGCCGCCACGCTGACCACCGTGATCACCCTGCGCCTGTTCGGCGAGGGCGAGTGGGTACTGTCGCTGGCCACTCTGCTGCTGACCTTCGCCATCCTGGTGTTTTCCGAGGTGACGCCGAAGGTCATCGGCGCGCCTACCCCGAGCGCATCGCGCTGCCAGCGGCGTTCGTGCTGGCACCGCTGCTGCGGGTGGTCTACCCAGTGGTGTGGTTCGTCAATCTGTTCGTACAGGGCATCTTGCGCCTGCTGCGGCTGCGGCCACCGGCGTCGGGACCGCAGCCACTGACGCAAGAAGAGCTGCGCACGCTGGTGCTGGAAGCCGGACGCTTCATTCCGCCCAAACACCAGACCATGCTGGTGAGCCTGCTCGAACTGGAGAACACCACCGTCAATGACATCATGGTGCCGCGACACCAGATCGAGTCGATCGACCTCGAATCGGGTGATGACGAGCTGCGCCGGCAACTCGCCACCTGCCACCACAACCGCCTGCTAGCCTGCCGCGGCAGTCTCGACGACGTAGTCGGCCTGCTGCACGTGCGTCGCATCCTGCACCTCTGGCAGGGCGACGACTTCAGCCGCGAGTCGCTGGAAGCGCAGATCAAGCCGCCGATCTTTGTACCCTCGGGCGCCGGTCTCCTGAGCCAGTTGCAGGCTTTGCAGGAGCAGCGCGAGCGGATGGCGCTGGTGGTCGACGAATACGGCGAGATCCTCGGTCTGCTAGCGCTGGAAGACGTGCTGGAGGAGATCGTCGGCGAATTCACCACACAATCGCCGCACCGCCCCGGCGAGTGGGCGCCCGACCCCGAGGGCGGCTGGGTAATCGACGGCAGCGCGCCGCTGCGCGACCTCAACCGCAAGCTCGGCCTGAATCTGCCGCTGGATGGCCCGAAAACGCTCAACGGGCTGATCATCGAGCACCTGCAGGAGTTGCCCGAGTCGGGGGTCAGTCTGCGCATCGACGATGTGACCCTGGAGATTCTCTCGGTGCAGGACCGCACGGTGCGCTCGGTCCGACTGCAAAAACTGGCTCTCACCGCCGACAACGAATCGGTGCTCTGAGCCATCAGTCGTTTGGCCGACGACCCGCGGACGGCACTCGGTGATGATGTGCTGCATGGCCCCGCGCATCGCATCCCCCATCGCCCTGCAGGCTGACGAGCACGCACTGTCGGTGTTCGATCCGCGCTGGCTACACTGGGGCCACTGCGTGCCGCTTCGGGTCGAGTCCGGCACCTTGCATCTGGCAGTGGGCGACCACCCGGACCGCGAACAACTCGATGAGATCGCTTTCAGCACTGGCCTTGCCTTGCAACTGCTGCGCGTCGACAGCGATGCCCTGCACGCCGCCCTGGAGACCGTACGCCGGCAATTCGCAGCGCTGGCGCGACAGCGCGACGGCGCCGCCCTGCTCGGCGAACTGTCGGCAAGCGGCGAAAACCCAAGCTCGATGCAGAGCGAAGTCACTGGGGTCGACGACGCGCCAGTGGTGCGCTACCTGCACGGTTTGCTCAGCGAAGCCGCCCGCAGTCGCGTCTCGGACATCCATTTCGAGCCGTTCGAGCAGTTTTACCGTGTGCGCTTCCGCCGCGACGGCGTGCTCGCCGAAATAGCGCGACCGCCGCTGGCCGTGCGCGACCGCCTCGCGGCCCGCATCAAGGTGCTGGCACAACTCGACATCGCCGAGCGGCGTCTGCCGCAAGACGGTCGCATCCGGATCCGGCTCGACGACGGCCAAGCGCTCGATCTGCGGGTCAGCACGCTGCCAACCCTGTTTGGCGAAAAGATCGTGCTGCGTCTTCTGCGCGACGCTGTCGCCGGCCTGGCCATCGAGCAACTCGGCTTAGAGCCGGACCAACAGTCCGCGCTACTGCAGGCGCTCGACCGTCCGCACGGCATGTTGCTGGTCACAGGTCCAACTGGCAGCGGCAAAACCCTCACGCTTTACACGCTGCTACAGCGACTCAATCGAGAGGGCGTCAACATCGCCACGGCAGAAGATCCGGTGGAGATGCACCTGCCGGGGATTAACCAGGTGGCCATCAACGATCGCACGGGTTTGGGCTTTGCCGGCGCGCTGCGCGCCTTTTTGCGGCAAGACCCCGACACGCTGATGGTCGGCGAGATCCGCGACCTCGAGACCGCCGACATCGCCATCAAAGCAGCGCAAACGGGACACCGCGTGCTGTCGACCCTGCACACGCGCGACGCGCCGGGCACGCTGGCTCGACTCATGAACATGGGCATCGCGCCATTTCACATCGCCGCTTCGGTGCGCCTGATCACCGCCCAACGACTGGTCAGGCGCCTCTGTACGGTCTGCCGGCAACCGCTCGCGCTGGACCCGGACAGCCGTCGCGCCGCCGGTTTCTCGGGGGCTGACCTTGAAGCTGACTGGACCGCCTGGCAGCCCACGGGCTGTCCAACATGCGACCACACCGGTTTCCACGGACGAATCGGTGTGCATCAGGTGATGCCGGTGTCAGAAGCGATGCGCAGACTGATCCTGCGGCGGGCCGATGTCCAGGCGCTCAGCGGGCTGGCAGGGCAAGAAGGCATCCGCACTCTGCACGCCTGCGGTCTAGCCAAGGTCCGCGCTGGCTTGACCTCCCTCGACGAGATCGAGGCCAACTGCCATGACTAGGCAGCGCCGACAGGTGGTCTTGCTGACCCGCCAACTGGCCACCCTGATCGGCGCCGGGATCCCCCTGCTGCAGAGCCTGCAGACGCTCACCGCAACGCAGAGCGATGCGCGCCTAGTTGCAGTGCTGCAACGGATTCGCGCCGATGTCGAAACGGGCCATCCACTGTCCATCGCACTGGCGGCTCACCCGACTCATTTCGACCAGCTGAGCTGCAATCTGGTGCAGGTCGGCGAGACTACCGGCCGACTGGATGTCCTGCTCGCGCAACTGGCCAGCCACCAAGAAAAGATTCAGGCCTTGCAGGGCAGGGTGCGCTCGGCGATGGTCTACCCGGCCGCCGTGCTCGCCGTGGCCAGCGTGTCGATGGCCGTCATCCTGCTCTGGGTGGTGCCGACCTTCGAATCGATCTTTGCCGGACTCGGCGCAGAACTGCCCTGGGCAACGCAGCTGGTCGTGGGTGCCTCGCGCCTCCTGATCGATCACGGCCCCGCCCTGCTACTGGCGATGGTGGTAGTGGCGGCAATGCTGCGGCGCCAGTATCGGCGGTCGGCGACACTGCGTCTGGTCTTCGAGGAGGCCCTGCTGCGCCTACCCGTACTCGGTCCCTTGCAGCAGAAAGCGGCGCTCGGTCGCTGGTGCCGAACGCTGTCCACGCTACTAGCGGCCGGCGTCACGCTCAGCGAAGGCCTGGCCACGCTGGCGAACGGCCTAGGCCCACAGCGCTATCTGCTGGCGACCCGTTGGGTGCAGCGCAAAGTTGAACACGGTCAGTCGCTGTCGCATAGTCTGGCGGCGGCGGGGTGTTTTCCGCCGATGGTGTTGCAGATGGCTAGCAGCGGCGAGGCAAGCGGTACGCTAGACACGCTGCTCGGGCGAGCCGCAGATGAGCTGGAACGCGCCGTCGATGACACCGTCAGCGCCTTGGCAACGCTGCTGGAGCCCGCGGTGATGCTGGTTCTGGGCTTGGGCATCGGCGGCATGATTGTGGCGCTCTATTTGCCGGTGTTCCGGCTGGGTTCGGTGATGGCGTAGAACATGGATGCACTGGTTCTTCTGATGGGCCTGCTGGTCGGCAGTTTTCTCGGCCTCGTGAGTCACCGGCTGCCGGTGATGCTGGAGCGCAGCTGGCGCGCGCAGTGCGCGGCCATCAGTGGTGCCAACCCAGTCGCCGGCGAGACCTACAACCTCTGGCGGCCCGCCTCGCACTGCCCGCACTGCAATCACCGTTTGGGGCCGCTGGAAAACGTCCCGCTGCTGTCATGGCTTGCACAGGGCGGGCGCTGTCGCGCTTGCCAAGCACCGATCGGCTGGCGCGAACCGGCCATCGAACTCGCAAGCGCGGCGCTGGCCTGGCTGGCGTATTGGCGATACGGCGCGACCTTGGACGCTGCGCTGGTCGCGGCCTGTCTATGGACCCTACTGGTGGCCAGCAGCATCGATCTGCAGCGGCAATGGCTGCCCGACCAGCTCACCCTGCCGCTCCTGTGGACAGGTCTGCTGGTCAATCTCGATGGCCGCTTCATACCCCTCGACGAAGCCGTCCTCGGCGCGGCTGCCGGCTATCTAGTGCTATGGGCGGTATCGATGCCGTTTCAATGGCTGACCGGCCGCGAGGGTATGGGCGAGGGCGATTTCAAGCTGCTGGCCGCCATCGGCGCCTGGGCTGGCTGGCAGGCCCTGCCCGGGGTGGTGTTGACCAGCTCAATACTCGGCGTGGCTTGGGGGCTCGCCGCGATCACCCTGCTCAAACGCTCACGTGGCGAACCCATGCCATTCGGCCCCATGTTGTCTCTAGCGGGTGGCATCGCCATCCTTGTGCCGACGGCACTGCCTGGAGCATTCGGCGCATGAACTCATCCCCACATCTGACCATCGGACTGACCGGCGGCATCGGCAGTGGCAAAAGCGCCGTCGCCAAGGCGTTCATGGCACTGGGAATTCCCGTGGTGTGCACCGACACCATCGCTCGCGAACACGTGGAACCGGGTCAGCCAGCGCTGGCCGAGATCGCCAGCGAAATCGGTGCCGACCTCATCTGCGCCGACGGCACCCTTGACCGCCGGGCGCTGCGGCAGCGCATCGTTGCCGACGCGGCGGCCAAAGCGCGACTGGAAGCGATTGTCCACCCGCGCATCCGCGCCGAGGTGGCGCGCCGCCTCGCCATGCCCAGCGACGCGCCCTACCGCGTGGTGGACATCCCGCTGCTGGCTGAGTCCGGCGACGACTACCGTCCGCTGCTTAGCCGCGTTCTGGTGGTCGATGCTGACGACGCGGTGCGCGTGCAACGGGTGGCGGTGCGCGACGGCGTCGACGCCGCTGCCGCGCGTCAACTGATGGCGACGCAGGCCAGCCGGGAGGCACGCCTCGCCCTCGCTGACGACGTGATCGTCAACGAAGGTTCATTGGAAGAACTCGCCGACCGGGTGATGGCGCTCGACCGCCTTTACCGGATGCTGGCACACCCGTCTCAGGCGGGTTGAGGCTTACCCTCGGACACGTCCAAGCTGCCGTGAAACACCGTCTCGGCCGGCCCAGTCATGCGCACCGGATGACCCACTCCACCCCAAGCGATCTCGAGTTGTCCGCCGCGAGTCTCTACGGTGACCGGCGAGATCAGCAGTTCGCGCAAGATGCCTGCCACCACGGCAGCACAAGCGCCGGTGCCGCAGGCCAGAGTCTCGCCAGACCCGCGCTCGAACACCCGCAAGCGCACGCGATGCTCGTCGAGCACCTGCATAAAGCCCGCATTGACCCGCTCTGGGAAACGCGGATGACGCTCGATCAACGGGCCTTCACCGGCCACTGGAGCCGTCTCGACATCGGCCACCACCTGCACCGCGTGCGGATTGCCCATCGACAGCGCAGTGATGTACCGCGTCGCGCCGCCCACCTCGAGCGCTTGCACCACGGCGTCGGACTGCGATTCGAATGGCACCTCGGCGGCACGTAGGCGTGGCTCGCCCATGTCGACGGTCACCCGACCGTCACCCTCCAGCCGCGGCTGAATGATGCCGCTGCGGGTGCGCACACGAATCTCGCGCTGGTCGGTGAGCCCGGCATCCACCACAAATCGCGCGAAGCAACGCGCGCCATTGCCACACTGCTCGACCTCGCCGCCATCGGCGTTGAAGATGCGATAGACAAAATCGGCCTGAGCATCGGGGGACGATTCCACCACCAGTACCTGATCGCAGCCCACGCCAAACCGCCGGTCGGCCAAGCGCCGAGCCAGAGCGGGGGTCATGTCGACACTCTGCCGCACTGCGTCAATCACGACGAAGTCGTTGCCGAGACCCTGCATTTTGGTGAAGTGGAGCTTCATGCGAGTCATTGTGCAGCGCCGCATCTATGGTGTCTACCGGCCAACAGATGACTTTCTGATTGCAGCGGCCATATACTGTGAACCTACCGCCGAGTTAATCAGGACAACTTGCAGGGCGGCCGGTCGGACCTCGAGTCTGACCTGGGAATCTGCTAAAGCGTCGCCTGCTCCGATCCCCGAGCTGGCCGTCGCCGGCCATCGGGGATTGTTGTTTTTGGCGGCCCAACCGCCAAGGGAGCACGCATGAGCGATTACCTCTTCACCTCCGAGTCGGTCTCGGAAGGCCATCCGGACAAGGTCGCCGACCAGATCTCTGACGCGATTCTCGACGCCATCCTCGAGCAGGATCCGGTCTCCCGCGTTGCCGCCGAGACGCTGACCAACACCGGTCTGGTGGTGCTGGCCGGCGAGATCACCACGCAAGCCAACGTCGATTACATTCAGGTCGCCCGCGACACGATCAAGCACATCGGTTACGACGACACCGACTACGGCATCGACCACAAAGGTTGTGCCGTGTTGGTGGCCTATGACAAACAGAGCAACGACATCGCGCAAGGTGTCGACCGCGCCTCAGACGACTACCTGAACCTGGGCGCTGGCGACCAAGGGCTGATGTTCGGCTACGCCTGCAGCGAAACCCCGGTGCTGATGCCCGCCGCCATCTACTACGCCCACCGCTTGGTCGAGCGTCAAGCCATGCTGCGCAAGGACGGCCGATTGCCCTTCCTGCGCCCGGATGCCAAGAGCCAGGTCACCCTGCGCTACGTCGACGGCAAGCCGGTGAGCGTCAACACCGTGGTGTTGTCGAGCCAGCACGCCCCAGAGATGAGCGACGGCGCGACCATGAAGCCCGCCTTCATCGAGGCGGTGATGGAGGAGATCATCAAGCCGGTGCTGCCCAAAGAGTGGCTGACCGCGGACACGCAGTACCTGATCAACCCGACCGGGCGTTTCGTGATCGGCGGTCCGCAAGGCGACTGCGGCCTCACCGGCCGCAAGATCATTGTCGACACCTACGGTGGTGCCTGTCCGCATGGCGGCGGCGCGTTCAGCGGCAAGGATCCGACCAAGGTCGACCGCTCGGCGGCTTACGCAGCCCGTTATGTCGCCAAGAACATCGTTGCCGCCGGACTGGCGACTCAATGCCAGATCCAGGTCGCTTACGCCATCGGCGTAGCGCGCCCGATGAACGTCACCGTCAACACTTTTGGCACCGGCTCGGTCGACGACACGAGGATTGCCGAGTTGGTGAACGCTCACTTTGACCTTCGCCCCAAAGGCATCATCCAGATGCTTGACCTGCAGCGGCCGATCTATCGCAAGACC
This sequence comes from Betaproteobacteria bacterium, assembly GCA_009927815.1. Lineage (GTDB taxonomy): Bacteria > Pseudomonadota > Gammaproteobacteria > Burkholderiales > UBA3065 > UBA3065. The sequence continues at coordinate 8,549 of RFMI01000033.1, forward strand.
GCGGCTTACGGCCACTTCGGCCGTGAGGAGCCGGAGTTCACGTGGGAGCGCACCGACCGGGCACTCGCGCTAAAGGCTGCCGCGGGCCATTAAGGCGGCGGCGACGGAGTTTCGTCACCCTGAGGTGCTAGATTCAGGGTTTTGGCTGAGGCGGGTGTAGCAATGGTGGGACGTGTAGGGCGACCAGCAGCGACCGACCTTGACGGACGGCAGCTATTGATGCGGCTGGTTGCCGGTCTTGGCTTCACCGCTTTGGTGGCGCTGCTCTCCGGGTGCCCTGGCCGTCCGGCAACAGATGCCAAGGAAGCGCAGCAACCGATACCGGTCAAGACTTTGACAGTGGCACCGGCCTCGGCCGCTCAGACGCTTGAGGCGGTCGGTCAGGCCGAGGGCCAGCGCGAGGTCGAGGTGCGGGCGCGCGTCGGCGGCATCTTGCTGCAGCGCGCCTACAACGAGGGCGACCCGGTGCGCGCCGGGCAGACGCTGTTCCGCATCGACCCAGCACCTTTCGAGACCGCGCTCTCGCGTGCGGAGGCGCAACTGGCCGAGACCGAGGCCCGCGTCGAGCAGGCCGAACGCGAGGCGGCACGCGCGGCGCGGCTCGCCGAACAGAACGCGATCAGCCGCAAAGAAGCGGACGATGCTGCCTCGCAACTCTCGCTCGCCCGCGCTCAGCGGCAGACTGCACAGGCGGCCGTGCGTCAGGCGCGCCTGGACCTGTCGTACACCCGCGTTGAGGCACCGGTGTCTGGCATTAGCGGCCGCTCGCGCTACTCAGAGGGCTCGTTGATCACCGTCAATGGCGGCGAAGCGCTCACCGTGATCACGCAGAACGATCCAATTTGGGTGCGCTTCAGCCTGCCCGACGCGGAGTACGCGCGTCTCGCCAAGGGCGGGGGCGTGCGCGGCTTGCGTGCGGTTGAAGCAGTCCTCGCCGATGGCACCGTCTACCCGCGTTCGGGCCGTCTCAACTTCGCCGCCAGCCAGATCGACCCGCGCACCGCCAGCGTGAGTCTGCGAGCCGCCTTCGACAACCCTGCCAGCGCCATCCTGCCCGGTCAGTTCATTCGCATCCGGCTGACCACCGGTGAGCGCGACGGGGTCTTTTTAGTGCCGCAAGTCGCCGTTCTGCAGAGTGAAAAGGGCCGATTCGTCTATGTCTTTGAAGACGGCGGCAAGGCGCGCAAGCAGCCGATCACCACGGCGGGTTGGGACAACAAAGCCAACTGGGTGGTCACCGAGGGACTGAAGCCGGGTGAGCGGGTGGTGCTCGACAACCTGTTGCGCATCAAACCGGATAGCCGCGTTGAGTTGGTCAAGGACGGCGCGCCCGCCAAAGCATCCACCCCCGCGCCCACCGGCTCGCCGCCTTCTACCGCGGCCAACCCCACCAAGGCCCGCTGACGTCCATGAACAGCCGGTATTTCATCGACCGGCCGGTTTTCGCGGTCGTTATCGGGCTGGTGCTCGTGGTGGCCGGGCTCATCGCGTTGCCGCAACTCCCCGTGTCGGAATACCCCGAAGTGGCCCCGCCCTCAGTGCAGATTCAGGCCAACTATCCCGGTGCCAGCGCCGACACCATCGCCCGCACGGTGGCAGGACCCATCGAAGAGCAGATCAATGGTGTCGAAGGACTGCTGTACTTCACCTCGCAAGCGGCCTCGAACGGCACGCTGCAGACCACCGTTACCTTCGAGACCGGCACGGACGCCGATCAGGCGGCGATCAATGTCAGCAACCGCATCCAGGCCGCGCTCCCGCGTCTGCCGGAGGAGGTCCGCCGGCAAGGCGTGACGGTGACCAAGCGCTCCAACGACCTGCTCGTGGTGGTCGCACTGCGCTCGCCCAAGAAAACCCGCGACACGCTGTTCCTCTCCAACTACGCCCGCATCAACGTCGTCGACGAGATCAAACGCATCCCTGGCGTCGGCGACGCGACGATTGTCGGCGCTCGCGACTACTCGATGCGGGTGTGGTTACGCCCCGACCGTCTGGCGCAACTGGGCCTGACCACCGCAGAGGTGGTGGCGGCGATCCGCGCCCAGAACAACCAGTATGCGGCCGGGAAGGTCGGCCAGGACCCGGCACCGCCAGACCAGCAACTGGTCTACACAGTGACCACCGGTGGCCGCCTGCTGGAGCCGGAGGCATTCGGCGAGATCGTGGTTCGCGCCAACAGCAATGGCGGTGTTCTGCGCCTCAAGGACCTCGCCCGCATCGAACTCGGCGCGCAGACCTACGACCAATCGAGCGGGCTCGATGCCGGGCCGGCGACCCTCATCCGCGTCTTCCTGAGACCGGGCTCCAATGCGCTGGATGTCGCGACCAAGGTCCGCGCGCGGCTCGACGAACTGCAGACCGGCTTCCCCGAAGACGTCGAGGTAAGCATCCCCTTCGACACCACCGAGGTGGTCAAGGCGTCGATCCACGAGGTGGTGGTGACGCTCGGCGAGGCAGCGTTGCTGGTGGTTCTGGTGGTTTACCTGTTCCTGCAGAACTGGCGTGCGACCTTGATCCCAGTGCTGGCGGTGCCGGTGTCGCTGATCGGCACTCTCGCCGGGCTCTACCTGCTCGGCTTGTCGGTCAACCAGTTCTCGTTGTTCGCGATGGTGCTGGTCATCGGCATCGTCGTCGACGACGCGATCGTGGTGCTGGAGAACGTCGAGCGGCTGATGCGCACACGCGGACTCAGCGCACGCGAGGCCGCTGTCGAGGCGATGGGCGAGGTCTCTGGAGCGCTGATCGCCATCGTGCTGGTGCTCACCGCCGTCTTCGTGCCGATCGCCTTCGTCGGCGGCATCGCCGGCGCGCTGTACAAGCAATTTGCGGTGACGGTGGCAATCGCCGTGGTGCTCTCGGGCGTGGTCGCGCTCACGCTCACGCCAGCGCTGTGCGCGCGACTACTGCCCGATGGGCATCACGAACCCAAGCTATTCGCACCGTTCAACCGGGGTTTCGAGCGGCTCACTGGGGCCTACGCCGGTGTCGTTGCGACCCTCTTGCGGCGCGGCGCCCTCGGGCTCGCCTTGTTCGTCGCGCTGGTGGCCGGCGACGTCTGGCTGTTCGGCCGCACGCCCACAGCCTTTGTACCGGCCGAGGACCGCGGCTTCGTGGTCGGCAGCCTCACCCTGCCGGATGCAGCCAGTCTGGGCCGGACCACGGCTTACTCCAACGCGGTCGTCACTCGGTTGCGCGAAAACCCCGAGGTCAGCCACATCACACAATTCATGGGGCTGGATTTCATCAGCGGCAGCAGCCAGACCAATGTCGGTACGCTGTTTGTGGTGCTCAGCGACTGGGACGAGCGCCCGGGTCAGAAGGCCATCGATCTGGCGAAAGCCTACATGCGACAGATCGGGCCACTGCGCGAAGGCACGGTGCGCTTCAACAACCCACCGCCGATTCGCGGCATCGGCACTGCAGGCGGTTTCGAGGGCTTCGTTCAAAGCCGCAGCAGCAACGATCCCGAAGGGCTGGCCAAAGCAGTCGGGGCCTTTACGGACGCGCTCAAGGCCGACCCGCTGCTCACCGACATCCGCGGCACCTTCAAGCCAACCCTGGCGCAATTGCGGGTCGACGTCGACCGCGAAAAAGCGCTCTCGCTCGGTGTATCGCTAGACGACCTCTACGCCACCTTGCAGGCGACCATCGGCGCGCTGTATGTCAACGACTTCAACCGCTCAGGCCGTACCTTCCGCGTGCAAGTTCAGTCCGAGGCAGACTTCCGCAGCCGCCCCGAGGACATCGGCCGGCCCTATGTCCGCGGCGCGGGCGGCGCGATGGTCCCCCTGGCGGCGCTGGTCAGCGTCCGACCGGCGGTCGGTCCTGAGTTCCTTGAACGCTTCGATGGCTTCCTTGCCGCCAAGGTGCTCGGCAGCGGAGTGCCCGGGAGCAGCTCTGGCGAGGTTATCCGGCGGGTCGAGGAGATCGCGACCCAGACACTGCCCGAGGGTTACAGATTGGCGTGGACCGGACAGGCCTTCCAGGAGAAACGCACCGGCAATGCGGCGCTGGTGGCTGCAGGATTCGCGGTAGTGATGGTGCTGCTGATACTTGCCGCGCAGTTCGAGCGCTGGTCGCTGCCCATCGCAGTGGTGATGTCGGTGCCCTTCGCACTGCTCGGCGCCCTGCTGGCGCTGGCCATTCGCGCCATGCCGTCTGACATCTACTTCAACATCGGACTGATCGTGCTGGTGGGACTCTCGGCCAAGAACGCCATCCTCATCCTCGAATTCGCCGCCCAGAAGCAGGCGCAGGGCATGGCACCGGCCGAGGCGGCGCTGGAGGCAGCGCGACAGCGTTTCCGTCCCATCATCATGACCTCGATGGCGTTCGTGCTCGGAGTGGCACCGCTGATTTTTGCCGAGGGCGCCGGGGCCGGTGCGCGGCAATCGATGGGCACCGGCGTGTTTGGCGGCATGCTGATGGCCACGATTGTCGCGCCATTGTTTGTGCCGCTGTTCTTCAAGCTTCTTTCGCGATGGCGCGCCGCCAGCACTGGCGCAGAGGTCCGGCCATGATTCGGCCTTGTTTGGCCGTTGGACTCGCGCTGACGCTGGTCGCGTGCAGTAGCCTGCCGCCTTTGGCCGGCCCAGACTTGACACTGCCAGCGAGTTACGGCTCCACCAGTGGCGAAGCGGGCTCGCCTGATCACACGGACCTGTGGACCGGGCGCTGGTGGACCCTGCTGAACGACGCCGAATTGGCCGAGCGGGTCGAGCGCGCGCTCCAGCACAACCGCGACCTGAAACGTGCCATCGCCCGCATCGAGGAGGCCGATGCGGCGCTGCGCTTGGCAGGGGCCGCTCTGCTGCCACAGGTCACGGTGGACGCGGCCAACGCCCGCAACCGCGTCACCGAAGTCGGCGCTGTGCCGCTACCAAGCAATGCGCCGATCTACCGCAGCGATCGCAAGCTGGCGCTTAACACCAGCTACGAACTCGACGTCTGGGGCCGCCTGCGCAACTCCCGCGAGTCGGCACGCGCGCAGATGCTAGCCAACCGAGAAACCGCCGACACAGTTGCACTAACCGTGGCCAGCACCGTCGCCCAGACCGTGATCGCGATCCGTAGCACCGACCTCGCATTGCACCTGAGTGACGCGACCATTAGCAGCCGCGAGGACACCCTACGTCTGATTCGCATACGCCGCGGTGAGGGCATCGCCAGCGAGCTTGAGGAACGCCAGGGCGAGGCCGTGTTGGCCGGCCTGCGAGCACAGGCCGAACAATTGCGACTCGCCCGCGATCTGCTGGAGAACCAGCTGGGCCTTCTATGCGGCGAGCCCGGCGCAAAGTTGAGTCGAAGCCCGTCGCTGACTTTGCCCGAAGCGCCGGTGCCACCCACTGGACTGCCATCAACCCTGCTCGCCAGCCGGCCCGATATCCGCGCCGCAGAGGCGCGAATGCGCGCCGCCCGCTTGCAGGTCGAAGCGGTGCGAGCCGCCAAGTTTCCGCTGATTTCGCTCACGGGGGCTTTAGGTCAACAAAGCGGTGCGCTGGGTGATCTGCTGACCAGTCCGGGCCGCATCTGGACTCTAGCGCTGGGACTCTCTGCGCCGCTGCTCGACTTTGGCCGCGCCGACGCTCGTACCGATCAGGCACGTTCACAAGCTATACAAGCACAACTGGCCTATGAGCAAGCGGTCTTAACCGCATTCCGAGAAGTCAGCGACGCACTGGCCAGTCTCGACCACACCCGCCACATCGAAGCGGCGCTGCTCGCCCAGCGCGACGCCAGCGCTGCTGCGGCACGCGTGTCGCGTGTCCGCTACGAGGGCGGTTATGCCGGCTGGCTGGAGGTGCTCGACGCCGAACGCACCGCCAACACCGCCGAACAAGCCTGGGTGCAGGCGCGACAGGCACGCCTATCGGCCACCATCGACCTCATCAAAGCGCTGGGCAGTGGCTGGACCACGCCCGCCAACCAAACCGACGCCGCCCGCACGCCGTGAAAGCCGTCGCCTATCAGCGCTCGCTGCCGATCGAGCACGACGAGGCGCTGCTCGACGTCGAGCTGCCGGACCCGCCAGCGCCGACCGGACACGACCTGCTGGTCGCGGTGCGAGCGGTGTCGGTGAATCCGGTCGACACCAAGGTGCGACGGCGCGACGCGCCCGCCCATGGCGACTGGACAGTGCTGGGCTGGGACGCCGCCGGCGAGGTGTTGGCGGTCGGCGAGGCGGTGGCGCGCTTTAAGCCCGGCGACCGCGTCTACTACGCCGGCGCCCTGCAGCGCCCCGGTAGCAACGCTGAGCGCCAGACGGTGGACGCGCGCTTGGTCGGGCCGATGCCCGCCAGCCTCGACTTCGCCGACGCGGCGGCCCTGCCGCTGACCGCGCTCACCGCTTGGGAGCTGCTGTTCGAACGCTTGGGCATCGCCCCCACAGTCGGGCAGACGGGGACCCTCTTGGCGATCGGTGCGGCCGGCGGCGTCGGCTCGATCCTAGTCCAGCTGCTGCGCGCGCTCACCGGAGTGACGGTGGTTGCCACGGCTGGCAGGCCCGCGTCGGCCGAATGGCTGGGGCAACTCGGCGCCCACCACGTGCTCGACCACACCGCGAGCGCGACATTGGCTCAACAACTGCGAGCACTCAACGTCCCAGATGTCGACTGGGTGGCCAGCCTGACGCACACCGATCAGCACTTGTCCGCGGCCGTCGACTGCCTGCGCCCATTCGGACGGTTCGGTCTAATCGACGACCCGGGCGCTCTCGACATCGGCCTGCTCAAACGCAAGAGCCTGTCGCTGCATTGGGAGTTCATGTACACACGCAGCCTGTTTGCAACGTCCGACCAAGGCGAACAGGGCCGCATCCTCGAGCGGGTGGCGGCATTGGTCGACGCGGGCGCGGTACGTTCGACGGCCGCCATGCATTTTGGCGCCATCAACGCGGCCAATCTGCGGCGCGCCCACGCGCTGCTGGAGCGAGGCGAAGCGCGCGGCAAGGTGGTGCTGTCGGGCTTCGATTGAGCCTAGTCGGGGAACCGCCGCCGTCACAGCCGGTCTAGGAGCCGGTGGTGCTGCGGGCTGAAACTTGCCCTACAATCTGCCAACTTGATTTTGCTGCGGATTTTCCGATCCGCGTCCGAGGAGCGCTGCGAGGCTATGCCCCAGGCTCGGAGCCGCACTCGCGGTCGCAACTGCGCTCACCCTGTCAATAACCCGTGCCGGGCACGGGCAGAGGGTGAGTCCGCCGCTGCCCCCCGGTCACCGTTCAATCTGGAGACTTTATGAACGCTGTGACTGATCTGAACCATGACTTTGCAATCGCCGACATCCTGCTGGCCGACTGGGGCCGCAAGGAAATCGGTATCGCCGAAACGGAGATGCCGGGCCTGATGGCAATCCGCGACGAATTTGCCGCTAGGCAGCCGCTCAAGGGCGCGCGCATCACCGGTAGTCTGCACATGACATCCAAACCGCAGTGCTCATCGAGACGCTGGCGGACCTCGGCGCCGACGTGCGCTGGGCCTCGTGCAACATCTACTCGACGCAAGACCACGCCGCCGCTGCGATCGTCGCACGCGGCATCCCGGTGTTCGCGGTCAAGGGCGAGTCGTTGCGCGACTATTGGGACTACACCCACCGCATCTTCGAGTTCGGCGAAGCCGGCAGCGCCGGTGAAGGCCCGAACATGATCCTCGACGACGGTGGCGACGCCACCCTGCTGATGCACTTGGGCAAGCGCGCCGAGCGCGACCCGTCCCTGCTAGCCAACCCGCACAGCGAAGAAGAAACCGAGCTGTTCAACTCGATCAAGGCGAAGCTGGCGGTCGACCCGACCTGGTACAGCCGCAAGGCCGCAGAGATCATCGGTGTGACCGAAGAGACCACCACCGGCGTCCACCGCCTCAAGGAGATGTCGGCTGCCGGCACGCTGTTGTTCCGCGCCATCAACGTCAACGATTCCGTAACCAAGAGCAAGTTCGACAACCTCTACGGCTGCCGTGAGAGCCTGGTCGACGGCATCAAGCGTGCCACCGACGTCATGATCGCCGGCAAGGTCGCGGTAGTGGCGGGCTATGGCGATGTCGGTAAGGGTTCGGCACAGGCCTTGCGTGCGCTGTCGGCACAGGTGTGGGTCACCGAGATCGACCCGATCTGCGCACTGCAAGCGGCCATGGAAGGCTACAAAGTGGTGACCATGGATTACGCAGCCGACAAAGCCGACATCTTCGTCACCGCGACCGGCAACAAGTCGGTGATCACCTTCGAGCACATGGCCAAGATGAAAAACGAGGCCATCGTCTGCAACATCGGTCACTTCGACAACGAGATCGACGTCGCCGCGCTCGAGGGCACCTGCAAGTGGATCGAAATCAAGCCGCAGGTCGATCACGTGGTGTTCCCGGATGGCAAGAAGATCATCCTGCTGGCCAAGGGCCGCTTGGTGAACCTCGGCTGCGCCACCGGCCACCCGAGCTTCGTCATGAGCTCGTCGTTTGCCAACCAGACCATCGCCCAGATCGAGTTGTTCGGCCACCCGGACGCCTACGACATCGGCAAGGTCTACGTGCTGCCGAAGCACCTCGACGAGAAGGTCGCCCGTCTGCATCTGAAAAAAGTCGGCGCGATGCTGACCGAGTTGTCCGAAGACCAGGCCGCGTACATTGGCGTGCCGAAGCAAGGCCCGTACAAGCCGGACGCATATCGGTATTAAGCCTCCGCGGCCTCGCGATCAGCCCCGCCTTGTGCGGGGCTTTTTTACGCCGCCGCGATTGCGGCAGATCACCGGATGGCGCAGTTGGCCTGCGGGGGCAAGAGGGTCCACTGCATCGAAGCAACGAGCTCGGTGTGGCCTCGCACCGAGGCCTGCACGCTCGCAACCGACTGACCCGGCGCAATCTCGGCGACCCAGGGCGGCGCTGGCCGATCAGCGGACCACACCAGCAGTGCGCCACAGCGGTGCAAGTGCTCCCGACTCACCCACGGCGATTTGCTCGGGTCGGCATCGATCATCACGGCAGGGGCCGATGGCAGATAGAAGGCAACAACACCGCCAGTCCAGGTGTCACCAACCACGGTACGCAGAGGTGCGCCAGCGGTTTTTTGACGCCACGCAGCATCCAACTGCGCCGACAACTCGGCGGCTGGGTAGATGGCTTTCGACACCTTGTGCTGCAGCACAGGGCCCCAGCGCATCATCACGGCATAGACCAATGCCAAGACCACTTGCAGCGCCAACCAAGCCAGCCAGGCGCGTCGACTGAACAGGCGAGAAAACGCCGCCGGCCGCCACGCGACAAAAGCCAGTGCCAGTGTCGTGAACATCATGGTGCCCCACATGCTCTTGAACGAATTGCCGGTGAGCACGATGGCCACAGTGCAGATCGCCAAGGGTGCCAGTGCCGACGCCCAGAGATAGATTTGCCCGAGACCCGACTGATCAATGCCGAACGAGTTGTGCTTGTCCGCGGGTTGACTGCCGCGCCGCAAGGCCCATGCCGCCACCACGAGAATCGGCAACACGGCAAGCACTTGTGCCCCCACGAAACTGAGTGCGTTCAGCAGATGCCCCGCAAACGTATCGGCGTGCCCCAAGCGATCGCCCAGATAGTGCAATGCGGGCCAGCCATTCCGCATCTGCCACAACAGATTGGCCGCCATCACCACCGTCGCAGCCAGAGCACAGGCCGCCAGTTTTGCTGCGCTAAGCGTCTGCCGCACCGGTTGTCGCAGCAGGGCAAAGCCGCCCAGAACCAGATAGAGCAAGGCCGCGCTGTACTTGGCCAAGGCGCAGGCCCCCAAAACCACCCCGAGCGCAGCCCACAGCCAGACGCCACCTCCACGCACAGCCAACCACGTCAATGCAAACGCCATCGCCCACAACGGCGTCTGCATGACGTTGTGGTTGAACTCCGGGATCAGCAGGTTGAAGTACAGCTGGGTGGAGGCGAGGTACACGCTAACGAGGCTGGTTCGCTCGTCAAGAAACTGTCTGGCCAACACCCACAGTGCCGCCAGGCCGCCCAGCATCACCAAGGGACTGAGGATGAATACCGCCCACAGGTTGCGCCCTAGCAAGAGGGTAGAGGCCGCAGTGAGCCATGGTGACAGGGGCGGATGCTTGTAATACCCGGCCTGCCATGCCTGACCCAAAACCCACCCTTCGACCACGTCCAGCGGCGGCGAGTCGTGCACAAACACGGGGACCAAGCACCAGGCTGACAAGTACGCTAGCACCAGCAAGAGCAAGGCCAATCGCACCTGTCGGTCTTGCGGGATGAGCATTCGGAACGTTTCCGGCACGGACGAGCGCGTCTTTATGATTTCGCTTCAGTCTACACTTGAGCACTCAGGTGGCCATCAAAGCAGGCCGTATGTCTCACCGCCGCCCAATGGGGCAACAGATTCCCCGGTTCCTATTCGTCGGCGGAGTGGCGACTGCGGTTCAATACGTGGTCTTCGCCCTCGGTCTGTGGTTGGACCAAGCCCCCGCCGCCTTGTGGTCGGGCATCGGCTATCTGGTCGGCTCGGTCGTCAACTACTGGCTCAATCGTCGGTTGACATTCGGCAGCTCTCAGTTGCATCGGCATAGCATCCCACGCTTCTATGCGATGGTCGGTAGCGCTTGTTTGCTGAATGCAGGCCTCGTCGAGGCTCTTGGCCACGACTTGGGTGTTTCACCGTGGCCCGCGCAAATGGTCGCCACAGCAGTCACCCTGGTTTACAACTTCACGGTTTCTCGAACATGGGTGTTTGGCACCCCGAGTAACCCTCGCTGATTTGGCCATGGCGCATGGTCAGTCGGGCGACGCGATGTGGCAATGCCCAGTGCGAGCGCTCTACAGGCTTGCACTGGAAGCCTTCACCTTGTTAACTACGCGACCCTCCGACAGAAGCTCTAAAACGCCTTTGAGGGCAGCCCCAAGGTCGAATCAGGACGCGTGACACGATGAAATCATTCCACCCCCGCAAGGGCCGTCCACCCAACCCGGGCCACAAAGCGCACGTCAGTAAACCGTCGCCCGACCACGACCTGCGCGTCGACACGGTGCTTGTCGCGCAAGGGCTGGCCGACTCTCGCAGCGCCGCTCAGCGGCTCATCGATGCCGGTCGGGTGGTGCTGGCGGGCATCGTCGTGAGCCGGGCATCTGTGCTGGTAGCCGATGCCAATCAGCTCTCGGTGATTCCCGACCCCGCCGACCGTTACGTGTCGCGCGGAGGCATCAAGCTGGCCGGGGCACTGCAACGCACTGGACTGGACGTTCGCGGTCTGCAGTGTCTGGACGTGGGGCAATCGACTGGCGGATTCACCGACTGCCTGCTGCAAGCCGGTGCCGCCGGTGTGATGGGCGTGGACGTGGGACGCGACCAGCTGCACTCCCGCTTGCGTGATGAGCCACGCAACACCACGCTGGAGGGCATCAATGCACGGGAACTGTCGCCATCTGATCTTAACGATCGCACATTTGACCTGATCGTCTGCGATGCCAGCTTTATCTCGGTCACGCTGCTCATGCCCTGCTGGCCAGCGCTGTTGGCGCCGGGTGGGCATGTGTTGAGCCTGATCAAGCCGCAATTCGAGTTGCAGCCCGCCGATATCAGCAAGAGCGGGCTGGTGAAGAACCCAGCCCGCTATGCTGACGTGGAAAGCCGTGTTCGCGGCGCCTGCGCCGAGGCAGGATTGACGGTGCTCGACTGGTTCGACAGTCCGATCACCGGCGGGGACGGCAACCGCGAGTTCTTTGTCCATGCCCATCACTGACACCGCCTTGGTCTGGTTCCGCCGCGACCTGCGCGACCACGACCACGCCCCGCTGCACCACGCGCTGGCCGATGCCGCCAAGGTGCATTGCGTGTTCGTCTTCGACACCGAGATCCTTGACGCCTTGGAAGATCGCGCTGACCGGCGGGTGGCCTTTATCCACGGCTCGGTCACGGAACTGGACGAGGCGCTCCGCAAGCAAGGTGGCGGTCTGCGCGTCTGCATGGCCGCGCTCGTGACCTCATCCCGCAACTCGCGCGCGAACTCGGCGTGCAGGCTGTCTACTGGGGTCGCGATTACGAACCGGCCGCGCGTGACCGCGACGCCGATGTGATTCTCCAGTTGCAGCAAGGCCGGCATCGAGCCGCGCCCGGTCAAAGAGCACGTCATCTTTGAACGTGACGAGGTGCTGACGCTCGCCGGCAAGCCCTTCACGGTCTTTACCCATACAAAATGCCTGGCTCAAACGCCTGCGCGCCACCGAGCCGCCACTCATCGACGTGACCGTGTTTCCGGTCGAGGCGAAGCCGGGACAGCTGCAGGCTCTACCCGCCGACACGCGCATGCCCTCTTTAGCCGAGATGGGCTTCGAACCCACCAACAATGCCGCGCTCGGCATCACGCCAGGCATGACGGGGGGACGGGAGCGCCTGGCGGACTTCGCCGAGCGCATCGACGGCTACAAGGACCGGCGCGACTTCCCGGCGGTCAAGGGCGTGTCCTACCTGTCGGTGCATCTGCGTTTTGGCACGGTGAGTGTCCGCGCGTGCGCGAGGTTGGCGCTGGGTCTCGACGAGGGTCAGGCGCCCGCGGGCTCAGCCAGCGACAGCGCGCCGGAAGGCAAAATCGCTTGGCTTAACGAACTCATTTGGCGCGACTTCTACTTCGCCATCCTGCACCACTTCCCGCACGCCGCCACCGGCCCCTTCAAGCCGGAATATGAAGCGCTGGTGACTGACCAGGACGCCGAGCGGCTGGCTGCTTGGCAGGAAGGCCGCACGGGCTATCCGCTGGTGGATGCCGCGATGCGCCAGCTCAACACCACCGGCTACATGCACAACCGCCTGCGCATGGTGACAGCGAGTTTTTTTGCCAAGCACCTATTGCTCGATTGGCGGCTGGGCGAGGCCTACTTCGCAGGCAAGCTGATCGACTTCGACCAGTCCGCCAACAACGGCGGCTGGCAGTGGGCGGCAAGCACCGGCTGCGATGCGCAACCGTATTTCCGCATCTTCAACCCGATCAACCAGTCGGAGAAGTTCGACGCCGAGGGCAAGTTCATCCGCCGCTACGTGCCGGAGCTGACCAAGGTGCCCACCAAGTACATCCACGCGCCGTGGACACTGCCGCCGCTCGAGGCGCAGTCATGCGGCTTCGTGCTCGGCCGCGACTACCCCGCGCCTATCGTCGACCACGCCACGCAGCGTGCCGAGGCGCTCAAACGCTATGCGGCGGCCGCGAAAAAGGGCTGATCGCCCCTACATCCGCTCAACCATCGCCTCGCCGAACTCTGAGCACGACACCTCGGTGGCACCGTCCATCAGACGCGCGAAGTCGTAGGTGACGACCTTGTCGGCGATCGCCGCTTCCATGGCATGGATGACCAGATCGGCGGCCTCCTTCCAGCCCAGGTGACGAAGCATCATCTCGGCCGAGAGAATCAGCGAACCGGGGTTCACTTTGTCCAGCCCAGCGTATTTGGGCGCAGTGCCGTGGGTGGCCTCAAACACGGCGTATTCGTCCGAGATATTGGCGCCCGGTGCGATACCGATGCCACCGACTTGCGCCGCCAAGGCGTCGGAGACATAGTCGCCATTCAGATTCAGCGTGGCGATGACGTCGTATTCGGCAGGCCGCAGCAGAATCTGCTGCAAAAACGCATCGGCGATGGCGTCCTTGATGACGATGCCGTTGGGCAGCTTCATCCACGGCCCGCCATCGAGCATTTCGGCGCCGAACTCGTTCTTGGCCAGCGCGTAGGCCCAATCACGGAAGCCACCCTCGGTGAACTTCATGATGTTGCCCTTGTGGACGATGGTCACGCTCTTGCGGCCATTGTCGATGGCGTATTGGATAGCCGCTCGCACCAGTCGCTCCGTGCCCTGACGCGACACCGGCTTGATGCCGATGCCGGAGGTGTCGGGAAAACGGATCTTCTTCACACCCATCTCGGTCTGCAGGAAGGCGATGAGCTTCTTCGCGCCCTCGGACTCCGCCTGCCACTCGATACCGGCGTAAATGTCCTCGGTGTTCTCGCGGAAGATGACCATATTGGTCTTGGACGGATCCTTAAGCGGGCTCGGCACGCCCTTGAAGTACTGCACCGGGCGCACGCACTGGTAGAGATCGAGTTCTTGGCGCAGCGCGACGTTGAGTGAGCGGATGCCGCCACCCACCGGCGTGGTCATCGGCCCCTTGATCGAGACGCGGTACTTCTTGAGCGCGTCGAAGGTCTCGGTGGGCAGCCATTCGTCGGGACCATAGATCTGCGTCGATTTTTCACCGGCGTAGACCTCGAGCCAGACAATCTTCTTCTTGCCACCGTAAGCCTTGGCAACCGCCGCGTCGATGACTCGAATCATCACCGGCGTGATATCGACGCCGATGCCGTCACCCTCGATGTAGGGAATGATCGGGTCGTCTGGAATGGGCTTTCCGGGCTCAATGACGCTGCCGGTCGCAGGAACCTGAATGTGAGACGTGGCGCTCATGGTTACCCCTCGATTGACACGGTGTCCGGGCGTATCCCGGTATGACTGCAATCTTACGCCTCGGACATAATGACCGCATGACGGCCAACACACCGAATCCGCCACTGCAATCGAACGAGGCCATTGCCGAAGCTATTGCGCAGGCGTTGATCGAAGGCTTCGACCGCCACTACACCCTGTTTCGAGCGGCGAGCGCACGCGCCAAACAGCGCTTCGAGCAGGCGCGCTGGCACGAGGTGCAGGACGCGGTCAGCGAGCGAATTCGCTATTACGAGGACCGCGTGCGCGAGTGCGTCGACCGCCTCAACGGCGATTTTGCTGCGGCCACCTTGGACGACGCGGTCTGGCAACGCGCC
>RFMI01000106.1 GCA_009927815.1 Betaproteobacteria bacterium
GCGAGCATCACAGCTCAAACGAACGCAAAACCCCGCTCAGCGAATACGCGCAGGCACGCATCCACCACGCGCGTGTCGTACAAGCGACCGCGACCATCTCGGATCTCCTGCAACGCAGCGGCCTGCCCCAGCACAAACCGGTAGGGACGGTTGGTCGACATGGATTCGACCACATCGGCCACCGAGATGATTTTGGCTCCGATCAGCGTCTCCTTGCCCTTTAGCCCTCTGGGATAGCCCGATCCATCGACTCGCTCATGGTGCTGGTACACCATTTCGGCCACCGGCCACGGAAATTCGATATTTTTGAGGATCTCGTAGCCGATGGTGGCGTGCTCTTTGACCAATTGGTACTCGGCATCGGTGAGTTTGACCGGCTTCATCAGGATTTCGAGTGGCACGCCAATCTTGCCCACATCATGGATGGTCGAGGCCAGCTCGATGCCGTGCTGCTCGTCCTCCGACAAGCCGACTTCTTGCGCGATCGCCAAAGCCAACTGGCCGACCCGCCGCATATGACCCGCTGTGTACTGATCGCGCGATTCCACCATCGCGGCCACAGCCTTGATCGATTCCTCGAGGCTTTGTTCGAGCTTCTTCGACGAGGCCAGGTCCATAAGCGCCACTTTTTGGGACAACGCCATCTCTTCAAGCAATTGGCGCTCGGTCATGTCGGTCGCGACCACGCAGAACACGTCGTCTTGCCCCGGCATCTTGAGTTTGCTAACAGACAGATTGACGGGCACCGGCGCGTCGCCTTTGCCTCGCAAGGTCAATCGGCCTCGACTCGGGTGAGGGTCGGTCGAGGCCAGCAGGGCCGCAAACGCCGCCTGATTGTCCGCATCCAGCCATCGGCACACTTTGTTACCGATCACCCGCTTCAAGGGCAGACCCACCATCTTGGCGAAGCAGCGGTTGCAAAACAGCACCAAGCCTTCTCGATCGAGCGTCAGAGCGCCCTCGCTCATGCCTTCGAGCAGGATGCGATAGGGCTGATCAGCCCCCAACAGGCTAAACACCTGCTCGCCACCATTGCCCTTAACCACCAGCGCATCGACTTTGCCGGACAAGATGGCATCGAGACTTTGCTGAGCCGCGTCCAAGGCGCCGCGCAGGCGCTCCACCTCTTCGCTCACGGCATGCGATGTCGATGCCGACATCACAGAGCCCTCAGGTCCAGACCCACCAACACTTTCTCGGTATTGGACAGGTCGCCGATGATGCGACGCAGCGGTGGCGGCAGTTTCTTGATGAGGGTGGGCAAGGCAATGATCTGGTCGCCATTGGCCAGCTGTGGCTGCTGATAGAGATCGATAACCTCAAGCACATAGCGGCCACCAAGATGCTCTTCGCAAATCTTGCGAATGTTGATGATGGCCGTCATGGAGCGCTGCGTCGTTCCAGCCACATACAGGCGCAAAAGATATTGCTCGGGTGCGGAACTGGCACCTCCGCCCGTCGAAATGACACCAGACGGCGGGTCTAGCATCGGGGTTTGAATAACTTGAAGTGGGCCATGGTATTAACCAGCGTCGATTTCGGATTGCTTGATTTCTGCGACTCTCTCTGCGCTTTGCAACTGCCGCGCCCGCCCGGTCAGAACACCGGTTGCACCGTATATCACCTCGCAGATATCGATACCGTCATCCGTGATTTTGAATTCTCTGACCTTGTTTGAATGATTCATACCTCTGGATTTACGAATCACCAGAGCACGGTTGAATTCACCATCGCCTTCGATCTCCCTCAAAAAAATCCACGAGTCGATGAGCGAGGAGATGCTGGCCGAGGTTCCCTCGGGAGTCGCCCCACTGGGGGTGAGACTGCCCAGCATCAAGCTCACGCCACGCGTTCTAAGCAGCCCGGTTAGTTTCGCAAGCATGCGTTTGATGAAAAGATGGCTCGAGATGTCGGAGAGGCTTGTGATCGGGTCAATCACAACTGCACGGGGCAAAAACTCTTCAATCACGCGATGAATGTTAAGCAGATGCTGCTCAAGATCGCACTGGGTGCACCGGTATGATTCGATGCGTAACAAGCCCTGCTCCAGATGTTGCTCAAACCTGATCCCAATCGAATTCATATTTCTAACGATCTGACTGGGCGATTCTTCAAACGAAATATAAATCGCGCGCTCCTTGCGTAGGCAGGCGGCATTTATAAACGAAGCCAAAAAAGTGCTCTTGCCAGTGCCCGCCGATCCCGAGACCAACACCGTGCTGCCCTGATAAAAACCGGCCCCACCCAGCATTTGATCCAGTTTTTTTACCCCGCTAGATATGTGATCCTGACTGGCCTGCCAATCAAGCCCTTCAGCGGTGATCGGAAACAAGGCAATACCGCGCCCATCAATCACGAACGGATATTCGTTTTTTCCGTGGTCCGAGCCGCGGTATTTGATGATTCGTAAAAACCGTGACGCCATCCGGTCGGAAACACTGACGGTCAACAGGATCACGCAATCCGACACGTACTCTTCGAGCCCATCGCGGGTGTAGGTGTCCATGCCACTCTCGCCGGTCACGATCGCGGTCACCCCCTTGTCCTTCAACCAACGGAACAGGCGGTGCAGCTCGGACCGGATGCGCGCCGGATTCGGCAGGCAGCTGAACAGCGAGTCGATGGTATCGAGCACCACGCGCTTCGCACCGATGCTATCGATGGCTTGCCCCAGCCGGATGAACAGGCCTTCGAGGTTGAAGCTACCGCCTTCAAGCACCTCCTCCGGGTCCAACACGACGCAATCCATAACCATCTTTCGGCTGGAGACCATCGATTGCACATCGAACCCCAAGGAGTGCATGTTCTGCGCGACATCGAGAGGGCTTTCCTCGAAGGTCATCAGCACCCCGGGCTCGTCGAACTCGGCAATACCACGGTACAAAAATTCCATGGCCAGTATCGATTTGCCGGTACCCGCGCCGCCGCACACGAGTGTCGCGCGACCCGTGGGCAGACCGCCCCCGGTGATCGTGTCGAGCCCCTTGATGCCGGTTAAGGACTTGCACAAGGCCTCACTCGACCGTGAAGCGGCCGCGCTTGCGGGCTTGGGATGTTGAGAGGCCATGACCACGCTTCATCAAATCGAATCGAAGTGTCACTGTAGGTTGGGCGTCGCCCAATCCATTTGATCGGCGTCAAGCTTCGCCGGTGCCAGCGTTGTGGGCAGGGTGTGCTTCAATGGCGCAACGGCAACCCGCTCCTGGGGTGATGGCACGGGCCGGTTGCTGATTCAGTGTGACTCGATCACGCCGCGCGGCGCGGCGCACCCGGGAGAGACAGGTGGCCCATCAGACGACAGTCGGTGGCTTCAGTTTTCACTTTGACAGCCTGCGCACGCTGATGGCGCGGGCAACGCCGGCGCGCTCGGGCGACCGCTTGGCCGGCCTCGCCGCGGAGACCGACGGCGAGCGCATGGCCGCCTGTGTCTGTCTGGCCGATGTGCCGCTCAAGACTTTCCTTGAGGATCTGCTGATTCCCTACGAGAGCGACGAGGTGACGCGGCTGATCATCGACAGCCACGATGCACGCGCCTTCGCCCCGCTGTCGCATCTGACGGTCGGCGGTTTTCGCGACTGGCTG
This sequence comes from Betaproteobacteria bacterium, assembly GCA_009927815.1. Classification (GTDB taxonomy): domain Bacteria; phylum Pseudomonadota; class Gammaproteobacteria; order Burkholderiales; family UBA3065; genus UBA3065. The sequence goes on from RFMI01000106.1 coordinate 3,583, forward strand.
CTCTCAGACGCGGCGGACACGCCCACCCTCGCCAGCATCGCACCCGGTATCACCCCGGAGATGGCCGCGGCGGTGAGCAAACTGATGCGCAACCAAGACCTTATCCTCGTCGCGCGCAAGTGTCGGGTGGTGACGGCGTTCCGCAACACGGTGGGCCTGCCGGGGCGACTCTCGGTGCGTCTGCAACCCAACCACCCCACCGATGACCCGCGTGGCATCGCCGCCTCGATGCTCGACGGCCTGCTCTACGGGGCGGGTGATGCGGTGATTGGCGTCAACCCGGCCACCGACAGTATCCCGGCGCTCATGACGCTGTATGACCTGCTCAACGAGGTGGTCCAGCAGTACCAGATTCCGACCCAAGCCTGCGTCCTGACCCACGTCACCAACCAGATCCGCCTGATCGAGAAAGGCGCGCCCTTGGACCTGGTGTTCCAATCGATCGCCGGCACACAAAAAGCCAACGAGAGTTTCGGCATCAATCTCGCCATGCTCGACGAAGCTCGCGATGCGGCGCTCAGTCTTAAGCGCGGCACGGTTGGGCAGAACGTCATGTATTTCGAGACTGGGCAAGGTTCAGCGCTGTCTGCCAACGCGCATCACGGCGTCGACCAGCAGACCCTGGAAGCGCGGGCCTATGCGGTGGCACGCCGCTACAAGCCCTTGCTCACCAATACCGTGGTCGGCTTTATCGGGCCGGAGTACCTGTTCGACGGCAAGCAGATCATTCGCGCCGGGCTCGAGGACCACTTCTGCGGCAAGCTGATGGGCGTGCCGCTGGGCTGCGACGTCTGCTACACCAATCACGCCGAAGCCGACCAGAATGACATGGACACCCTGCTGACCCTACTCGGCACCGCCGGCATCACCTTCATCATGGGCGTCCCGGGTGCCGACGACATCATGCTCAACTACCAGACCACCTCATTCCATGACGCGCTCTACCTGCGCAAACTGCTCGGCTTGCGTCCAGCACCCGAGTTCGAGGATTGGCTCAAGCGCATGCAGATCATGGACGATTTAGGACAGGTGCAACCCGTGAGCGGCCGTCACGCCCTGTTGCAAAACCTGCCGCGACAGTTGCTGACCGGCTGAGACGAAAATCGCGCCATGTCCGACGACTCGCTGATACGCCCCGACCCCTGGCAGATGTTGCGCCAGCACACGCGCGCCCGCATCGCTCTCGGACGAGTCGGCAGCAGTCTGCCGACCCGCGAGGTCCTGGAGTTCGGCGTCGCGCATGCGCTGGCACGCGATGCGGTGCACCTGCCACTCGACACCGAGGCGCTGCAGGAGCGTATCGAAGCGGTGGGCTTTGACGTGATGCAAGTGGCCAGTCGCGCGGCCGACCGTCACACCTATCTGTTGCGTCCCGACTTCGGGCGACGGGTGGCCCCCGACGACGTCTCGCGCTTGCGGGTCGCCGCCACAGCGCCGGGGCCCGACCTGCTACTGGTGGTTGGCGACGGACTGTCGTCGCTGGCCGTGACGCGTCAGGTTCCAGCGCTGCTGGCCGAACTCAAGGCAAACTGGCCGGACGGCTGGCGCAGCGGCCCGGTGGTGGTCGCGCAGCAGGCCCGCGTGGCACTGGCAGACGAGGTCGGCGAGGCGCTCGGCGCACGCATGGTGGCCATGCTGATTGGCGAACGCCCGGGCCTCACCGCACCCGACAGTCTGGGCGTCTACCTGACCTGGTCGCCCCGCGTGGGCTGCAACGATGCTCAGCGCAATTGCATCTCGAACATTCGCCCGGAAGGGCTCTCCCACGCCGCCGCCGCGCACAAGCTGCTGTGGCTGGCACGCGAGGCCAAGCGTCTGCAACTCACCGGCGTGGCGCTCAAGGATGAGAGCGACGTGCTGGAGATCGGTGGCGACGACGCCAAGATGCAGATCGAACGCCCGTGAGCACCGCCTTCATCAGCCACCCGACCTGCCTGCGCCACGATCAAGGGCGCGGTCACCCGGAGTCTGCGGCGCGTCTGCATGCCATCGAGGACCAACTGCTGGCCTCAGGCGTTCTCGACCATCTGCAGCGGCACACAGCGCCAGCCGCGACCCGCGAGCAGCTATTACGGGTTCATTCCGAGGCGCAACTGCGCTGGATCGAGAGCCAGTCGCCATCGGTCGGCGTGGTCAACCTCGGCGACGACATCGTGCTCAACGCCTGGAGTCTGGAAGCAGCTCAACATGCCGCGGGCGCCGTAGTGCAGGCGGTTGATCTGGTGATGTCGGGTGAGGCTGACAATGCGTTTTGCAGCGTACGGCCGCCCGGTCACCACGCCAGCCGCGACCATTCATCCGGTTTCTGCATCTTCAACAATATCGCGGTGGGGGCGGCCCATGCCCTGATGGCCTACGGTCTGGAGCGGGTGGCCATCTGCGATTTCGACGTCCACCATGGCAATGGCACCGAGGCGATCTTTCACGACGACCCGCGAGTGCTCCTATGCTCGTCGTTTCAGCACCCGTTTTACCCGTTTTCGGGTGCCGACACCGGCAATGCGCACATCGTGCCGACGCCCCTCGCAGCCTACAGCGGTAACGAGGCCATGCGCCACGCAGTGGAGACGGTATGGCTGCCGGCGCTGAGAGCCTTCCAGCCCCAGATACTGTTCATCTCCGCGGGTTTTGACGCCCACCGGGACGACGACATGGCCATGCTCGGCTGGACCGACGCCGACTACGCGTGGATCACCACCCAGCTCAAGGCAGCCGCCGACAAGCTGTGTGGCGGTCGCATCGTCTCGGCGCTGGAGGGCGGCTATGCCTTGGACGCGCTGGGTCGAAGCGCCACCGCACACGTCCGAGTGCTGGCTGGCATCTAGCGCAGCCGCGTCCCCGGGGCGTCATCGCCACTCCGGCGACGGCTGGGTCACCAGGCGGAGGGATACATCCGCCGGCTCGATCTGGAAGCGCTACGGAGTCTGCTCAGCTCCTGAGGGCCACTCGCCCCCCAACGCCTTGTTCAAGCTGATGGTGTCGGCGGCCAGAGTGCCGCGCGCTTGGTTGAGCGCCAGTTCGGTGGCAAACAGCACCCGCTCGGCATCGGCAACGTCGAGGAAACCGGTGAGCCCCCGCCGATACCGCTCGCGGGCGATCGATAGCGTCTCACGGTCAGCGGTCACCTGGCGATCGAGTGCAGCAACCCGCTCATTCCCACGCTGTATTGCCACCAGACGCTGCTCCACCTCCGACACGGCGTTGCGCACCGTCGCCACGTAGCGCCACACCGCCTCGGCCGATTGCGCGTCCTTCTGCTCGATCTGGGCAGCCAAGGCTCCGGCATCGAACACCACGCCGCTCAGACTGGTGGCGATTGAGAACGGCAGGAACCATGGCGTAGTTGGGAACACCCGGCTGGCACCCACAGCGCCCGAAAAGACGAACTTGGGCAGTCGGTTGGCCCGCGCCACGCCAACATTAGCCAGCGCCTGTGCCGCCAGTTGCTCGTCGCGGCGCACATCGGGACGCCGCTGCAGCAACTCAGGCGGCAACACACCGCCTGGCACGGGGAAGCTCAGGAGCTCTGTCGTGGGCGTCAACCGCGGCAGCAGCTCGCCGGGCTGCAGGCCGCACAGCAGCTCGAGGCTCAAACGCGCTGTGTCGCCTGCTTGCAGGGTCTGCGCCAGACTCGCGCTGGCGAGCTGGAACTGCGACTCGGCGCGGGTGAGGTCGTCGCCATTGGCCAGCCCGATCGCTACCCGCTGACGCACGATGTCACGCGTCTCCTCGCGCGAAGTCAGGGTCTGCCGCGTGTAATCCGCGTTGCCTTGCGCCACACGCAGATTGACGTACTGGACGGCCACCTCGCTGACCAATGCCAGCCGCACATCGGCGAGATCGGCCGCGCTGGACAATGCTCCAGCGCGAGCGGCGGCCTGCTGCTGACGGATACCGCCCCACAGATCCACCTCCCAGCTGGCGTCGAAACCCGCTTTGAAGGTGTCAGTGAGCGGCGTCACCGGGCTGGCAGGAGCCACCTGAGCCCGCGCGCCCGAGGCGTTGCCGTTAACCGTCGGGTAGGAACGCGCGCCAGCGACCTGTTCGAGGGCTCGCGCCTGCCGCAGACGCTGCAGCGCCGCCTGCACGCTCGGGTTGGAATCCTGCGCCTGCTGCACAAGCTCAGCCAACAGTGGGTCGTCCAGCGATCGCCACCAATCAGAGACAACGCCGACTGAAGGCGTCGAAAATGCCTCGGGTACGCGCACCGTCGGCCGCACAAAGTCGCGCACGCTGGCGCAACCGGCCAGCATCGCCGCGGCCACGAGCATCGCGCCCCGACCGGCGATCCAGCGCATCGACCGCTCAGCGCGGGCCATTGGGCGGAGTCTGCGCCGCTGCGGCCGCACCCATTGGGGCAGCGCCAGCCTTGGAAGGAGCGCCCGCCAATGCCGGCGTCTCGATGAACACGTCCAGCAGCATGCCGGGGTAGGCTCGCAGCGTGCTCTGGTCGAAGGCGTAGATCACCTGCAGCACGCGGGTGTCGACACGTTCGGTGGCACCGCCCGTAAGCGAGGTCTTGCCGACCAGCAAAGGCTCCAAACGCACATACTGAAGATCAGTCGCTAGATCTTTGTTTCCACGCAAGAACCCACGCGCCTTGCTGGATGGCACAAAGCGCCAAGCGATGTTTTCATCGATCTCGACTCGCACGTGCAAGCGCTCGGTATTACCCAAGACCACTGGCACCCGTACACCGGCCAGGGTGGAGGCGAGTTCGCCCTCGCGGACGTTCACCTGCAATACCTCCGCATCGATCGGCGCCACCACGTCCAGTCGTGACACGGTGATTGCCTGCGCCCGGGCGTTCTCCTCGGCTGCGCGCAGATCGGCTCGCGCCGACTCAAGGCGCTTGTCTGCGGCCAGCGCTGTCAGTTCGCGGTGCCGTCGCTCCTCAACCGACACCACACGCGTGTCACCAATGTCACGCACCCGCTGGAACTGGTCTTGCGCCTCCAGTGCGTTGGCTTCAGCGGCCGCCACCGCCGAGCGGCTCACCTCAACCGCCGCGCGCCGGCGCAACAACTCCGCACCGGCCTCACGGCTGTCCAAGCGGAAGAGCAACTGACCACGCCGCACATGCTGGCCCGCCTGAACCGACATTTGCGTAACGATGCCCGACACCGGCGCGCTGATGTTGAGGTTTACCGACGACGACTCGACGGTGCCGGTCCCGGCGATATAGCTGACGAACGGAGCAGCGGCCGGTGGCGCAGCGGGTGGTGGCGTTGGCTGCCGGTTAGACCGCATCACCTGCGGCAACAGAAAGGCCGGCCCCAATATCGCCAGAACGATCAACACATAGGGCAAACGGAAAAATCGGCGCAAGTTCATGGTCAGTGGGCAGATCCGGAAAGAGGTTCGTGCAGGGAATCGGCGAGCGGAACGATGCGGCCATCCTCCATGGCGACGATACGGTCAGCGAACTTAAAGATGCGGGCGTCGTGGGTCACCACGATCACCGAGCGGCGCGTCTCGTGTGTCAGATCGCGGATCAAGCGCAATACTTTTTCGCCGGTGGCCGAATCCAGTGCACTGGTCGGCTCATCACAGACGATGAGGTCGGGCTCTTGGGCAAATGCTCGGGCGATTGCAACCCGCTGCTGCTGTCCACCGGACAGCTGGTCGGGCAGAACATTGGCCTTCTCCAGCATGCCGACCTGCCCGAGCAATTCACGGCTGCGGGCGATTGCCTTGTTGTATGCCCAGCCATCGATCAACAGCGGCACTGCGACGTTTTCGGCTGCACTCAGACACGGATTGAGGTTGAACGCCTGAAAGCAGAACCCGAGGTGCTTGAGCCGAAAGCGCGGCTTGTCGCGTTCGCGCATGGTCAGCACATCATGGCCAAGCACCCGGCAGACGCCCGAGGTGCCGTCGAGAACACTGGCGATGATCGAGATCAGCGTCGTCTTGCCGCAACCGGAAGGCCCCACCAGCATGAGCAATTCGCCGGGCTCGACCCGCAGGTCGACGCCGCGCAGCGCCTGCACTGCGGTCTCGCCGCTGCCGTAAACCTTGGTCAGGCTGCGACATTCCACGGTCGGCGCGACGGCGTCCATCACGGTCAGGCTTTGAACACGGCCGCCGGCTCAAGGCGCAAGACCTTAAGCAGGGAGATGCTGGCCGAAAGGATGCAGATGATCAGCACGCCGCCGGCCGAAAATGCCAGCAGCAGCGGCGTGAACTTGACCTGAAAGGTCGACGAGGCCAGCGCCATGCCCGACGCCAGACCGATGCCGATGCCGTAGCCAAGCACCCCAACGATGGCCGACTGCAACAACACCATACCCAGCAGCTGCAGCGGGCTGGCGCCAATTGCCTTGAGCACCGCGAAGTGACGCAGATTGTCCTGGGTGAAGTTGAAGAACATGATGCCGGAGATCACCGCGCCCACCACGAAACCGACCAGCGTCACCATGCCGAAGTTGATCAGGATCCCCGTGTTGCGAATGAAGTACCAGAGCGACATGTCCTTGAAAGTCGCCGCGGTGTAGGCAGCCAGCCCGGTCTGCTCGGCAATCGACCGCGCCAATACCGCCGGGTCGACCCCGGGTTTGGCTTTCGCCAATACATAGGACATGGTCTTGCGCTGCGGCAACGCGAAACTCCGCGCCCGCGTGTACGTGGTGTAGATGACCGGTTGCGAGGAGAACGTAGCCCCAGTCTTGGCGATGCCAACCACCTCAGCCCGGTGCTCGTTCAGCTCGAGAATGTCGCCCACCTGCAAAGGTCGCTTGCTGCCATCAGGCTGGGTCTGCGCCAGACGCATTTTGGCGCCCTCCTCGTTGACGAAGACCGCATCGGTGCGGCGTAAGTCATCGGTGTGGCCGCTGAGCATCTGCACCGGAGCACCGATCAGGCTGGCGTCATCGACACCAATCAACAACGCGTTGGCCGTGTTGCCGTCGGGCAAACGCGCGGCGGTGGAGGTGCGGTAGATCGGCACCGCCCACGCAACCCCGGCCACCGAGCGCACCAAACCCAGTTTGGAGTCGGCCAATGGTTTGGCGTCGTCGACAAACTGCACCATCGGGTCCATCACCCACACGTCCGGCTGCGAGACGTCTTCGATAAAGCTATACGTGCGCCCAAGGATGGACAGCATGGTCGCCGGTTGCTGGGTCATCATCAGCGAGGCAAAGGCCAGGCCGATGACCATGCCGATCACCTTGACGCGATGGCCGAACAGGGTCTTGAGGGCGATCAGCAGCATTCGGCAGCGGGCAGTCCTGTGCGGATGACCCAGTCATTGTCACAGGAAACTGACACTCTGCGTGGAGCGATCGAAAAATCGCTGGGCCGAGCTTTGGCACACATCATGCTTATCCCTCGGGCGAACTTCCGCCCGAAAGCTCCACGGATACCCATGACCGTTACCGTCGCCATCCACCACACCACGGTCTATCGATTCGACACGCTGGTCGAACTCACGCCCCACGTGTTCCGGCTACGTCCAGCGGCGCACTCGCGCACGCCCATCCTCGCCTACAGCCTGCGCATCAGCCCCGGCGAGCATTTCATCAACTGGCAGCAAGACCCCTTTGGCAACCACTTGGCGCGAGTGGTGTTCCCGCGCAAAACGAATGTCCTGAGCGTCGAGGTCGAGGTCGTCGCCGCGATGACCGCCATCAACCCGTTCGATTTTTTCCTCGAGGACTACGCGCAGACGGTGCCTTTCGCCTACCCCGATGCGCTACGCAAAGAGCTCTCGCCCTACCTCGAACTCGCCGAGGATGGCCCATTGCTGCAAGCATTCCTGGCGAGCATCAACCGCAGCGCCAGCGGCACCGTGGACTTTTTGGTGGCGATCAATCAGGCCGTTCAGCGCCACATCGACTACACGGTGCGCATGGAGGTCGGCGTGCAAAGCTGCGAGCAGACCCTCGAGCGACGCCTCGGCTCGTGTCGCGACTCGGCCTGGCTGCTGGTGCAACTGCTGCGACACCTGGGCCTCGCCGCCCGGTTCGTCTCGGGCTACCTGGTCCAGCTGAGCGCTGATCAACCCTCGCTGGACGGGCCCAGCGGGCCGAGCAGCGACTTCACCGACTTGCACGCGTGGGCCGAGGTCTACATCCCCGGCGCTGGCTGGATCGGTATGGACGCCACCTCGGGGCTGTTTGCCGGCGAAGGCCACATCCCGCTCGCCTGCACGGCCGACTACGCCAGCGCCGCGCCGGTGACTGGGGGCTATGTCGGCGTTGCCAGCTCGACCCTGCACTTCGAGAACCGTGTCAGCCGCCTCCACGAGGATCCGCGTGTCACCAAGCCGTATTCCGATACCCAGTGGGACGCCATTCTCGCCCTTGGCGATGCGGTTGACGCCGAACTGACGAACGCTGACGTGCGCCTGACGATGGGCGGTGAGCCCACTTTCGTGTCGGTCGACGACATGGATGCACCAGAATGGAACACCGACGCAGACGGCGCCATGAAACAGCGCCTCGCCTCGCAGTTGCTGCGCCGGCTGCGCGAAGCTTTCGGACCTGGCGGTTTGCTGTATCACGGCCAAGGCAAGTGGTATCCCGGGGAACCCCTGCCACGCTGGCAAATGGCGTGTTTCTGGCGCAAGGATGGTCAGCCAGTCTGGCGTGACGTGAGCCTACTGGCCGATACCACCACGCCCGGCTCAGCCGGTACCGACGCCGCCGAGCCCTTTATTCGCGCACTCGCCGCGCATCTAGGTTTGCGGGGCAGTCACATCCTGCCAGCCTTCGAGGATCCGCTGATCGCGCTGCAGCAAGAGTCCATGCTGCCCGACAACCTCACGCTCGACACGCCGCACTTGGCCGACGACGCCGAACGACGCCGGCTGGTCGGCGTGTTGCAACGCGGCCTGCAGACGCCCGCCGGGTGGGTGCTGCCGGTGCACTGGGGTCAGCGTACCCAACGCTGGCACAGCAGCCCTTGGACCTTCCGGCGCGGCGCCATGCATCTGCTGCCCGGCGACTCACCGATGGGCTTGCGCATGCCACTCAACAGCCTGCCGTGGGTGCCGTTCGAGGCGCAGGACCACGAACCCGAGCGCAGCCTTTACGAATCCGTGCCGCCCTTGGGTGATATCGCAGCTGAGGTCGTTGCGCGGGCAACTGTCGCCAAGGGCAAAGGGCGTGCGTCAGCAAAAATAGCTGGGGCGCCAGCCGATGGGCCGGCTGATCCGCTCTGGGTGCCGCACACCGCCGTCGCCGTCGAGGTTCGCGAGGGGCGTCTGTACGTCTTCCTGCCACCGTTGAGCGCACTCGAACACTACCTCGACCTGGTGGCGTCGGTCGAAGCCGCCGCTGCAGCCCTGCAGCAGCCGGTGGTGATCGAGGGCTACCAGCCACCCACGATGTCCGCCTGGTGCGTCTGCCCGTCACGCCTGACCCGGGCGTCATCGAAGTCAACATCCACCCGGCCGCGAGTTGGCGTGAGCTGGTGCACAACACCACAACGCTCTACGAGGCCGCGCGTCTATGCCGACTCGGCACCGAGAAGTTTATGGTTGACGGTCGCCACACCGGCACTGGCGGCGGCAATCACGTCACCCTGGGCGGCGTCACGCCTGCGAACAGCCCGCTGCTGCGGCGGCCTGACCTGCTGCGCAGTCTGATCACCTACTGGCAGCACCACCCGGCGTTGTCCTACCTCTTCTCCGGTGCGTTCATCGGCCCAACCAGCCAGGCGCCGCGCGTCGACGAGGCCCGGCATGACGCGCTCTACGAGCTGGAGATCGCCTTCCAGCAGATGCCCACGGGCGAAGTGCCAGCACCGTGGCTGGTCGACCGCCTGCTGCGCAATCTGCTGGTCGACATGACCGGCAATACGCACCGCAGCGAATTCTGCATCGACAAGCTCTACGCCCCCGGCAGCGACGCCGGACGCTTGGGTCTGCTGGAATTGCGTGCGTTTGAGATGCCCCCACATGCCCAAATGAGCCTGATGCAGGCTCTGCTCTTGCGGGCGCTCGTGGCGCGTTTCTGGAAGACTCCCTACACCAAGCCACTGGTGCACTGGGGCACCCAGTTGCACGACCGCTTTATGCTGCCGCACTGCGTCGAATCGGACCTGCGAGATGTGGTCAACGACCTGCGGCAGTCGGGCTACGCCTTCGAGCTCGACTGGTTCCGCCCATTCCTCGAGTTCCGTTTCCCGCGACTGGGCACCGCCCGCGTCGGCGACCTGAGCCTCGAGTTGCGGCAGGCCATAGAACCGTGGCACGTGCTCGGCGAGGAGGTCACCAGCGGCGGTACCGCGCGCTACGTCGACTCCTCGGTCGAACGACTGCAGGTGAGCCTGCGTGGAGCAACTGGCGATCGCTACTGCGTGCTGTGCAACGGCAGAGCGGTGCCGCTGCGGCCCACCGAAACCACCGACCAGCGCATCGCTGGCGTGCGCTACCGCGCCTGGTGCCCGCCGTCGGCCTTGCATCCGACCATCGGCGTGCAGGCGCCGCTGGTGTTCGACATCGTCGACACCTGGAGTGGCCGGGTAGTGGGCGGTTGCACCTACCACGTCGCCCACCCAGGGGGGCGCAGCCATGAGACGCGCCCAATCAACGCGCTCGAGGCCGAAGGCCGCCGCATCGCCCGCTTCTGGGACCACGGTCATTCGCCGGGTCGGCGCTTCGACCAGACGCCAGTCGACGTGGCCAACCCGCACTACCCCTTTACGCTCGACCTGCGCTGGCACGCAAAGCCATCGACCCGCTAACCGCACTTGCTGGAGGCCCGTCCAGCCTCTAAAGTCGCAGTTTTACTGCTCCGGCCACCTGACGTGCTGTTCTCCGCCCTGCTGAATTACGGGATGCGCGACCTGATTCGCGAGGGTACTTTGGCCATCACCGGGCCTAACGGCGGCTGCGAGCGCTTCGGCCAAGCCGATGCCGTCCCTGCTGCGGCCATTCGCATCCACGATCACGCCACCGTGCCACTGACCCGCGACGACCTGTTCGAACGGGAGCGGGTTATGCCGCTCGAGGCCTAGCGCCGTGCAACGCCAGTTGCCCCGCCCGCTTGGCGAAGTCTGGCCCTCGGTGTCGGCGCCCCTGCGCCCTGGCCCCAGTGACCTCGGCTTTTTCCAGCAGACCCTCGCCGACTGGCAGGGCGAGCACCCCAACGCGCCGGCGCCCCGCGCGCTGATCCTCGGCGCGACGGCCGAACTGTGGTCGCTGCCATGGCCCGACCCCAGCCAAGTGACCGTATTCGAGCCCGATTCGGAGACTGCCGAGCAACTGTGGCCAGGCCCTCGCGACCAAGTGCAACAGCGCAGTTGGCTGACCCTTGGCCCAGCCGATGGACCATTCGACCTGGTGCTCTGCGATGCCGGATTGCACACCTTGGGCTACCCCCAAGCGCAAAGCGAGCTGGTACGACGCTTGTTTGAGGTGATGCCCAACGGTGGCCTTGCCGCATTCCGTCTCTTATCGCCGCCGACACAGCACGAATCCACCGTGAGGGTGGTGTCTGAATTGTGGGCCGGCCGTATCACGGACATCAGCCAGTTGCTGCTGCGCCTGAGTCTGTCGATGCAACGCTCGGCGGCCACCGGCGTGCGCATGAGCGCGGTCTGGCTCAAGCTACGAAGCCTCAGCAAAGACCTGCCGACGCTCGCCGAGCGTCTCGGATGGCCCCTGTCTCATCTGCAAGCCGCCGACATTTATCGCTTCTCGCCGGCCCATCACCACTTCGTGACCTTGGTCGAAACATTGCAAGTGTTCGCTCAAGGCGACCGCAAGCTGTTCGATATGGTGCGTATGAATACCGGCGACTCGCCGATGGCGGCACAATGCCCGACCATCGTGTTCCGTCGCAATTGACTGGTATGGCTGCTGCCCAACCCTCCCCCGCCCAGATGCAACCGCTCTATGCCGCCTACCAGCGGCGTGACCTGCAAGCGGTCGTCTCGCTGGGCAGCATCTTGGTCAAGCGCTTTCCAGACGCCACGCCTTTGCTCAACCTGTTGGGAGCCGCGTACGCAACACTCGGCCAGCGCGAAGAGGCCGCCAGCCTGTTGCGCCACGCCGCCGCACTGGCGCCCGAGAGTGCCGAGACCCAGGGCAACCTCGGCAATCTGCTGCTGCAGATGGGGCAATACCACGAGGCGCTCGACGCTTTTCTGAAAGCCTTGGCGATCAAACCGGTGATCGCCGAATTGCATTTCAATGCGGGCTTGGCGTTCGCTGCGCTCGATCGCAACGACCAAGCGATCAGCGCCTACCGCCATGCCCTCGACCTCAAGCCGCAGCTGACGCCGGCCGCCGCACGTCTGGCCGCCTTACTGCAGGGCCGCGGCGAGCTGGCCGAGGCCATCGCTCTGTATCGCCGAGCCCTCGATCAACAGGCCGACCCGCAGACCTGGTTCAACCTCGCGACCGCTCAGCGCAACGCCGGTCTGATGCTCGACTGCATCGCCAGCTACCGCAAGGCTATCGAACTGGCACCTGACTTTGCCGCAGCGCACAGCAACCTCGGCGAGGCCTTGCGCGACCACGGACAGATTGAGGCTGCGATCGCCAGCTACCAGGCCGCTCTGACAATCGATCCGCACTTGCCGCAAGCGCACTACAGCCTTGGCGTATTGCTCTATGACCTTGGACGGCTGGACGAGGCGATTCCCCACCTGAGTGCATCGCGCCACGACGACTGGCATGACCGCGTCCTCTACTGCTTGTACAAAGGCGGCCGGCTCGAAGCCTTCCGCGAACAACTCGCGCAACGAGTCGCTGCCGGACCCCATACCGCACCCCTTCTGGCAACGCTATCGGCCCACCACGCCGCCAACTACCATCTGCCCGACGCCTACACCTTTTGCCCGAATCCACTGGATTTCGTGGTCCACGGTCACCTCGACGAACTTGATACCGGCAGCTCCCTGCGCGAGGCGCTCCTTGCCGACATCCAGCAGGCGGCGATCGTCGAACGCGACCAGGGCCGTCTGCACTTCGGTGTACAGTCGTCAGGCAACCTGTTCCGTCGGCCAGAAGCATCGTTCCGCCAGCTTGGCGAGTTGCTCCGCGCCGAGCTGCGCCGCTATCGCGACCGTTTTGCCGACGCCCAATGCGCCCTGATCACCCGCTTCCCGGACGAACTCGACATCAGCAGCTCGTGGTACGTCAAGATGGCCAAAGGTGGACACCTCGATTCGCACATCCACGAAGGCGGCTGGGTCAGCGGTGTGGTGTATCTGGCGATTCCGCAGGACGACCCGACGCCCGATGCCGGCAACATCGAGTTCAGCACAAACGGTGATAACTATCCCGTCCAACACGATGATTGGCCTAGAAAACTTCTGGACGTCAAAGTCGGCGACTATGCCTTCTTCCCGTCGTCCCTATTCCACCG
>RFMI01000057.1 GCA_009927815.1 Betaproteobacteria bacterium
GGGGCGCGCCGCAGCCGAACCACCCAGTCGTAGCCAGACAGGCTCGCGGCACTGCGTCGAAACGACTCCCGGATCGCACGTTTGACTTGGTTGCGATGCACCGCCAAGCGACACACCCGCTTGGGCACCACCAGACCGATGCGCGCTGGCTGGCTCGCCTGCGACTGTCCCAACCTGAACACATCAAACAAATCGCCCCGGATTACGGGGCGAGCAGACAGCGCCGCCTTGAACCGGACGGCATCGGCCAAACGTTGCGGGCGCGGCAGGCCCGCCGATTTCATCGCGTCAGACAGCGAGACGAGCGCGGCCTTTGGCACGACGGGCGCGAATGACGGCCGCACCACTGCGCGAGCGCATGCGAACGAGGAAACCGTGGGTACGCTTACGCTTGACGACGGACGGTTGGAAGGTGCGCTTCATGTCAGACTCCGATGGCATTGGGGTTTCGACCCCACAGAACCCGCGATTGTGCCGACCCTGGTTTAATCCTGTCAAGGGTGCACACTCGATCGCGATCACGCGGGTCGCGCCGACAAGGCTTGAATCTGGCGGGCGCTTGCAACATGATGACCCGATGTCTGATTACTGGAATGATTGCATCGACCACTTGCGCCAGCACCTGCCGCAAGTGCAATTCACGCGTTGGATCGAACCCCTCGAACTGGTGCATGCCGGGCCGGACGGTGTGCGGATCACGGCGCCCAACCGGATGGTCGTGAACTGGGTGCGCGAACGTGCTCTGGACGTGTTCGAAACACTCGCAGGTCAACACTTTGATCTCGGTGTGGCGGTGGATGTGAGCGTGCGTGAAACACCGGCAAGTGCAGATGTTGGGTCCGCGACACCCGACGTAGCGGCCGGCAAATCGACCTCAAACAAGCGCAACGGCTACTCGGGACACAACGGCTCAATCAATCCCCTGTTCACCTTCGACAATTTTGTCGTGGGCAAGGCCAATCAGATGGCTCGGGCTGCAGCCATGCAGGTCGCTGAAAATCCCGGCGGCGACTACAACCCTTTGTTCGTGTATGGCAGCACCGGTCTTGGCAAGACCCACTTGATGCAAGCAGTGGCCAATCTGCTGCTCAGCCACAGACCCAAGGCCAAGGTGCGATACGTACACGCCAACGAATACATCGGCGACGTGGTCAAAGCCTATCAGAACAAAGCTTTTGACCAGTTCAAGAACGAGTACCGGTCACTCGATCTGCTGCTGATCGACGACGTGCACTTCTTCAGCGGCAAAGAGAAGACTCAAGAAGAGTTCTTCTACACCTTCAATTATCTGATTGATGAGCAGCGGCAAGTGATCATCACCAGCGACACCCTGCCCAAGGACATCGCTGGTCTGGAGGCACGGTTGGTGTCGCGCTTTGGCTATGGCCTTACGGTAGCCATGGAGCCACCAGAACTGGAGATGCGGGTTGCCATCCTGATCGCCAAAGCAGCCAGCGAACGCATCGATCTTGGTCAGGATGTGGCCTTTTTCATCGCTCGCCACATCCGCTCGAACGTGCGTGAACTCGAGGGCGCTCTCAAACGGGTCCTGGCTTACGCCCGCTTCTCTGGTCGGCCTTTGGGTATCGATTCGGCACGCGACGCACTCAAAGACGTGCTCGCAGCCTTCAACCGCGAACCCCCGATCGAGCAGATCCGCAAAACAGTAGCCGAGTACTTCGCGATCCGCGAATCCGAGCTGTTGTCAGTCAAACGGACGCGAGCAATTGTCGTGCCTCGGCAGTTGGCCATGGCCCTGTGCCGCGAGCTGACACAGAAATCGTTGCCTGAGATCGGCGAAGCGTTTGGCGGACGCGACCATACGACGGTTTTGCACGCTTGCAAGCGCATCGACGAATTGCGCCGTGTCGATACGGCACTCGCAACCGCTCATGAGACCTTGTTGCGGACCCTGCGTGCGTAGCAAGACTGTGAACGACCACCCATGAATCCTGTGGACCCAATGTGCATTGCCGGTTCAAAAACCGTCTTCATGGGCGCATCGGTGAGCTTGTGGAGGATTCGTACACAAGCCTCATGCGGAGCGTAAAATACGGAGTTGCTTGCGATTTTTGGGTTTGTCCTCAGGACTTGTTCTCTTAGTCATCATTAGGTTTTAAAAACACATGCTATTGATGCAATGCCCCCGAGACGTGTTGTTGAAGCCGCTCAGCGCCATCATCGGCATTGTTGAACGACGCAACACCCTGCCAATCCTGTCAAACGTGTTGTTGCAATGCGACGGTGACCGGCTCACGTGCTTGGCCACGGACCTCGAGCTGGAAATCGCTTGTCGCACCACATTACCGACCGCTGGTGGAACCGCTACGGTCACCACGTCGGCGCGGAAGTTGTATGACATCGTTCGTGCGCTTCCGGATGGCACCGAGCTCAAGTTAGAAGTTGCGGACGGTCGTTTGACGCTGAAGGCTGGTCGCAGCCGTTTCACGCTGCAGACGCTCGATGCCGCGACCTTCCCGCGCATGCCTTCACCCAGCGAAGAAACCCTCGACCTCGATCTGCCGCAGGGTAGTTTGCGCGAGCTGTTGCGGCTGACTCAATACGCCATGGCACAGCAAGACATTCGCTATTACCTGAATGGCTTGCTAGTGGATTTTTCCAACAGCACGTTGCGGGTTGTGGCTACCGATGGTCACCGGCTGGCCTATTGCGATCACGAGCTGCCAGCGGTGTCTGGACAAGCCAGCACTATTCTTCCGCGCAAGATGGTGCAAGAGTTGTCTCGTTTGCTGGCAGATCCCGACCAGCTGGTCTCGTTGCGCATCGGCTCACAGCAGGTTCGGGCGAGCTTTGGTGACATCGAAATCGCGAGCAAGGTGATCGACGGCAAATTCCCGGACTACAACCGGGTGATCCCGCAAAACCAGCCCAAACACTTCGACATCGATCGACACGTGTTGCTGGATGCGCTGCGCCGAGCGGAGATCCTCTCTAACGATAAGTTTCGCAGCGTGCGTCTGGTGCTCGAACCGGGTACCCTCAAGGTGAGTTGCACCAACAGCGAGCAGGAAGAAGCCGCGGAAGAGCTCGAGATTGACTACCAAGGCGATTCGCTCGACATAGGCTTTAACGTCAGCTACCTGCTGGAAGCCCTGTCGACCCTCAACACCCCGATCGTGACGCTCAATCTCAACGATCCCAATTCGAGCTGCCTGCTCACCGACAAAGCCAATCCTGGCTACCGTTACGTAGTCATGCCGATGCGCTTGTAATTGATTCACCCAGACAAAGGACGGCGATGAGCCAGCAATACGACGAATCCAGCATCCAGCAACTTGAAGGTCTGGAGGCGGTTCGCAAGCGGCCGGGCATGTACATCGGCGACACGTCGGATGGCACCGGTTTGCACCACATGGTGTTCGAAGTAGTGGATAACGCCATCGACGAAGCTTTAGCGGGGTATTGCGACAACATCGTCATTACCATCCACACCGACAACAGCATCAGTGTCATCGACAACGGCCGCGGCATTCCGGTAGGCGTCAAGATGGACGACAAGCACGAGCCGAAGCGCTCGGCCGCCGAGATCGTCATGTGTGTGCTGCACGCCGGTGGCAAGTTCAACCAGAACAGCTACAAGGTCTCAGGTGGTCTCCACGGCGTGGGTGTCAGTTGCGTCAACGCGCTATCGGACTGGCTCAAGCTCACCATTCGCCGCGACGGCAAAAAACACCACATAGAGTTTCATCGTGGGCACGCGGTCAATCGTTTGATTGAGACGGTTGACGGCGTGGAGGTGAGTCCTCTGCAGGTGGTTGGCACGTCGACCGGAACCGGGACCGAGGTGCACTTTCTTGCTGACGCGAGCATCTTCGGCACAGTCGAATTCCATTACGAGATCCTCGCCAAGCGTCTGCGCGAACTCTCCTTCCTCAACAACGGTGTGCGCATCAAACTGGTCGATCAGCGCACGGCCCGTGAGGAGGACTTCGCGTTTAGCGGTGGCGTGAAGGGCTTCGTCGACTACATCAACCGCAGCAAGACCGTTCTGCACCCCAACGTCTTCCACTCGCAAGGTGAAATGGTGCTCGAGGGTGGAGTAACCATCTCGGCAGAGGTGGCGATGCAGTGGAACGACAGCTACGCCGAGCAGGTGTTGTGTTTCACCAACAACATTCCCCAATCCGACGGTGGGACACACCTGACGGGATTGCGCGCCGCGATGACCCGCGTCATCAACAAGTACATCGAAGAGCACGAGATCGCCAAAAAGGCCAAGGTCGACATTACTGGCGACGACATGCGAGAAGGGCTCGCGTGCGTGTTGTCGGTGAAGATGCCGGACCCCAAGTTCGCCAGCCAGACCAAGATGAAGCTGGTCTCGTCCGAGGCGCGTCCAGCCGTCGAAGAAGTGGTTGCGGCAAAGTTGTCCGAATACCTGCAGGAGCGGCCCGCCGACGCCAAGGTCATCACCGGCAAGATCGTCGAGGCGGCGCGCGCCCGCGAAGCCGCCCGCAAGGCGCGCGAGATGACCCGTCGCAAGGGCGTAATGGATGGCCTGGGCCTGCCCGGCAAGCTCGCGGATTGCCAGGAGCGTGATCCGGCACTGTGCGAGCTCTACCTGGTCGAGGGCGACTCCGCCGGCGGCTCAGCCAAGCAGGGGCGCGACCGCAAGTTCCAAGCCATCTTGCCGCTTAAGGGCAAGATCCTGAACGTTGAAAAAGCCCGCTTCGACAAACTGGTGTCGTCGCAGGAGATCGCCACGCTGATCACCGCCCTGGGTACCGGCATCGGCAAGGACGACTACAACGCCGACAAGTTGCGCTATCACCGCATTATTCTGATGACCGACGCCGACGTGGACGGCTCACACATTCGCACTCTGCTGCTCACCTTCTTCTACCGGCAGATGCCGGAACTGGTTGAGCGCGGTCACATCTACATCGCCCAGCCGCCGCTGTACAAGCTGAAGGCTGGCAAGGATGAGCGCTACCTCAAGGACGAGCACGAGCTCAAGCAGCACCTGTTGCGTCTATCGCTTAAAGATGCCGCGTTCACGCCGTCCGAGGGCGCAGCATCGATCGTTGGCGAAGCGTTGGCCGATCTGGCGAATCGATATCTTCTGGCCGAAGCGGTGATCGAGCGCGCGTGTCACTTCATCGACACCGAGGCGCTGCTGGCTATTCTGCGCGGCACCCGCGTCGACTTGCGGGATGAGACTGCGGCCCGTCAAAGCGCTGATGCTCTGACTAACGGCTGTCGGTCAGGGCGTAACAGTGGCACCGGCGTTTGACCCCACGACAGAGCGTTGGGTGTTGCGTATTGAGCGGCACCTACATGGCAACTTGCGGCGGTCGTTGATCGATCCGGATTTTGTGGCAAGCGGCGATTACGCGACCTTGGCCGGCATGGCTGATACCTTGTCCGGTCTGGTGGGCGCTGGCGCGGCGGTCAGTCGCGGCGAGTCTCAAGCCCCCGTCAGCGACTTCAAGCAGGCGCTTGATTGGCTGATGGAGCAGGTCAAGCGCAATATGAACGTGCAGCGCTACAAAGGTCTTGGCGAAATGAACCCGGAGCAACTCTGGGAGACCACCATGGATCCGACGGTGCGACGCCTGCTACGGGTTCAGATTGAGGATGCCATTGCCGCCGACGAGATCTTCACCACCCTGATGGGCGACCAAGTGGAACCGCGGCGCGCCTTCATCGAAGACAACGCGCTGCGCGTCGCCAACCTCGACGTCTGATTGATTATTCGCCGCGCAGGCGCGACAGCTCGGTCTGATTGAGCCGTAACACGCGACGGTCTTTGGCCAGGCCGACGATGTCGCGTGTCTGGTTGCCAAAGCGCAATTCGATGGCGGTGACGTCGCCAATTGCCAAGTAGTTGAGGTCTCGCGCCAGCTGCAGATCCTCGCCTGCCCTCAAAGTGACCTCGGTTTCGCGTCCGGATGCGTCGCGGGCAAAGACCCAACAGAGTCCATTGGCGTGGATTACAAATCCAATGTCAGAACGACGGCTTGTGGGGGGCACTGTCGCGTCGGGGGTCGGCGGTGCGATTGTCGGGGATCGGCGGTGCGACGGTGGGGCTTGCTGCGCCGAGAGGGGCGGCTGGCGGAGCGATCGGCACGACCTCGACTGCAGGTGTATCGACGGGATTTGGCGGCTCAACGATTGCGGTGTCGACTGGCGCCGTGTTGACCTCAGGAGCCGGTTGCGGCGCTTCTGGCGCTGGCGGCAGCTCTCGAGGCGGCCTGTTCGGTGTCTGTGTGTAGTAGACCGTGTAGGCGCCGACGCCGATCAGAGTGAGCACCGCCAAAACGATGGCCAAAGTCGACGACGGCGCTTTGTCGGTGTCAACAACGGTACGTGGGGCGCTGGGGGTCGGCGGTCGCTCGGCGCTCAGCATGGGAGCCACGGGGCTGGGTGTGACCCTATCAATCCCCGCGCCTGATACGAATGGCAGCGGTGTGTCTGCCACGGAGAGCCCCAACAACTCGAGGTAGCGGGTCTGCGCTTGGTTGAAAAAACTCTGGTTGTAAAAAGCCGACACCAAACCGTCTTCCAAGGCCCGAACCTGTCGAGGTGAGAGCAACAGACGGTTGGCCACGTCCTCGATGGCCATCTGCAGACGTTCGCGATGGGCTTTGAGTTGTGTGCCAGTAACTGGCAGATTCACGTCTGGTGTTGGGGTGGACACGGGAGTGTTCCGAGTCTGGGTGCGGCCAAACTAACAAAAACCGTGGCTTGCGTCACGTTGGTGAGCGCGTTCGGCTAATTCGGGCACCGAGACGCGACAGCTTTTCTTCGATGCGTTCGTAGCCGCGATCAAGGTGATAGATGCGATCGATGCGGGTTTCTCCCTGGGCGCACAAGCCTGCAATCACCAGACTGGCCGACGCTCTAAGGTCCGTTGCCATCACATTCGCGCCGTTCAAGCGCGCCACTCCGCGAACAATCGCGGTGTTGCCACGCACCTCAATGTCGGCACCGAGGCGGCGCAACTCTTGAACGTGCATAAAGCGGTTCTCGAAGATTGTCTCGGTGATGGTAGCGGTGCCGTCGGCAATGCAATCGAGGGCCATTAACTGCGCTTGCATGTCGGTTGGAAACGCTGGATGCGGTAGGGTGCGTGCCGAAACGGCGCTGGGGCGGCGGTCCATGGTCAAGTGGACGCTGTCTCCGTCAACGCTAACGTGTGCTCCCGCCTCGCGCAGCTTGTCGATGACCGCGTCAAGGCTGTCGGGGCAGGTCTTGCGCAGCGTGACCTCTCCGCCAGTAGCGGCGACGGCAGCCAGATAGGTGCCGGATTCGATGCGGTCGGCCATGATCCGGTGTTCGCCGCCGTGCAGGCGGTCAACCCCGTCAACGGTGATGGTGTCGGTGCCGGCGCCGCGGATGTGTGCGCCCATGGCGATCAAACAGTTGGCGAGATCCACCACTTCCGGTTCGCGCGCCGCGTTTTCGAGGACGGTGGTGCCGTCAGCAAGCGTTGCCGCCATCAGAAGGTTCTCGGTACCCGTGACGGTGACCATGTCCATCACGACGCGCGCGCCGCGGAGGCGCGGGACTTCGGCCACTAGATCGCCGTTGTCGATGCGGATGGTCGCACCCATCGCTTCCAGACCCTTGATGTGCTGGTCGACCGGCCGCAGGCCGATGGCGCAGCCACCAGGCAGCGAGACGCGGGCCCGGCCAAACCGCGCCAGCAGCGGTCCAAGCACCAAGATCGACGCTCGCATGGTCTTGACCAGGTCGTACGGAGCGGCGGGTTCGGCGATCTCGGCGGCACGTAAACTGACACATTCGCCCTCTTCCACCACCACCTGGGTGCCCATGCGCGCAAGCAGTTGCAGGGTCGTGGTGACATCTCGCAGATGCGGGACATTGCTGAGGCGCAGCCGCTCGGCGGTCAGAAGACTTGCGCAGAGAATGGGCAGGGCGGCGTTTTTGGCGCCGGATATTAGAACCTCGCCGCGAAGTGAGCGCCCACCTTCAATGACCAGACGTTCCATGTGAAACACTCCTCGAGGAGTCAGCGGGCGAATTCGGCGGGGGTCTGGGTTTGCATCGACAGAGCGTGGATCTCCTCGCGCATGCGGTCGCCCAACACGGCATACACCATGCGTTGGCGTTCCAGGGTTCGCTTGCCCTCGAACGCGGCGCTGACGATAAGTGCCTCGAAGTGAGTGCCGTCGCCGGTCACAGTTAGATGTTGGCAGTCGAGGTGTTCGGCGATGTAGCCGCGGATCTGATCGGGGGTCGGCATGGTTCGGTCCGGTGGGTGTCGCGAGGTGACTCAGTGGCGCAGCTTCTTGCCGCTGGCAAGGAACCGCAGGGTGTACAAGGACAGCAGTATCAGCGTGACGATCACAGCGCCGAGGCTGAGCACCGGGTCGACGTCGGACGCGCCCAAGAAACCGTAGCGGAAGCCGTCCACCAGATAGAAGAACGGGTTGACGTGCGACAAGGCTTGCCAGAGCGGCGGCAGGTCGTCGATCGAGTAGAACACGCCGGCAAGGAAGGTCAGCGGCATCACAACAAAGTTCTGGAAAGCGGCCAGTTCGTCGAATTTGTCGGCGACCAGCCCGGCGATAATGCCGAACACACCCAGCAGGGCCGCTCCCAGAATGGCAAACGCCAGTGCCCAGCCCGGAGCAGCCAGCGGGACGCCGGCAAATAGCAGCCCGACCAGGAACACCATCACGCCGACCGCCACTCCGCGCACCACCGAGGCGGCGGTGTACGCGATAAACAACTCTCCGGCCGTCAGCGGTGACAGCAGCACAAACACCAAGTTACCGGTGACTTTGCTCTGGATCAGGCTCGACGAGCTGTTTGAGAAAGCGTTCTGCAGGATCGCCATCATGGCCAGACCAGGAATCAGGAACGCAGCGTAGACGACGCCGTGTGTCTGGTTGAGACGATCCTCCAGCACGTGGCCGAAGATCAGCAGATAAAGCAGCGAGGTCAAAACGGGCGCGGCCAGGGTCTGGAAGGCGACCTTCCAGAAACGCAGGACCTCTTTTCGAAACAGGGTGTAGCAGCCGGTAGAGAGCATCAGGATCGGGCGTTGACGCCGTACTGGGTGCGGTAGGCGCGGATCGCGGCAAGGCTATCGCTGCGTGCAGGGTCGTCTTGCAGTCGCGCGATCAGGTCGTCCAAGGTTGCGACCGCGATGACGGGTACGCCGAGCTGTTCACGCACCTCATCGACCGCTGAGCGTCCGTTGGGACCTTGCTCCTGGCGGTCGAGCGCGATGACTACAGCAGCGACTTGGGCGCCGGCATCGTGCAGGATGTCCAGTGACTCGCGGACTGAGGTCCCGGCGGAGATGACGTCGTCGACGATCACCAAGCGCCCCTTAAGCGGTGCGCCAACCACAGTGCCGCCTTCGCCGTGGTCTTTCGCCTCTTTGCGATTGAAGCTGTAAGGCACATCGCGGCCGCGTTTGGCCAGTGCGATGGCGATGCTTGCGGCCAAGGGGATGCCCTTGTAAGCGGGTCCGAAGATGCCGTCAAAGGCGAC
>RFMI01000005.1 GCA_009927815.1 Betaproteobacteria bacterium
CTCTACCCCCAGCGGTTGGAGGCTCGATGGCTTGGTATGACCAAAGTGTCGGCAACCAGGAAATTTGCGCGCTTCAGGTCGCTGTAATTAAGGGCAAAGCCGGCGTTTTTACATCGCTGTTCCACTACCATCGAATGTTCGAATCGATGGGGATTCGGACAGCGTGCCTGTATCGCGGGCCAGCCACCGCTCGCCTCGAGGAGGCTGGAGTGGGGCTGCTACCGGCTCCCACCTCACTCACCACCCCTTTTTTTCGGATACTGCCCTCGTTCTCCGAGACCCGGGTGCTCGTCTCCGACGCTTTCGACGGGCGTACTCCAGATCTGGTTATGGTCCATAGCGACTTAGCTTTGGAAAACATACGGACACTGTTTCCTAAAACCACGATTTTTACGCGGTGTCATACCGATAAAACCAAGAGAAAGCGACGGGCCGACGTCGTGGTCACTCTGAATCCGGACCAGCACGAGCGAGTGTCTGCAGAGTTGTCCTCATATCAGCCCATCGTGCGTATGCTAGGCCACCCGTTTTGTGGTCGTAACGAAGCAATAGCGATGCCAAAAGGACCTTTAAGGCTCAATTTTTGCGCGCGATTTGTTCCGGACAAAGACCCCCTTACCTTGGTGCGCGCCCTCGCGCTCATTGCCCCAGAGAAGCGACCTGTGGTCCGGTTTATCGGGGACGGGCCCATGGCCCAAGAAATCAAAGACACATCAGAACGGCTGGAAGTGTCTGCGTCGTTCGTGCCTTGGCAGGACAATCCATTTCAGAATTTCACCACCGGTGATGTTTTAGTACTTCCCTCGCGGTGGGAGGGCTTGCCATGGCTTCTTTTGGAAGCCCAAAAACTAGGGGTGCCTTCGTTGGTAAGCGACATTCCTGGTAATCGTTTGGCCGTTAATGACGGCGAGACAGGTGTTTTATTTCCCGTCGGCGATTCCGCAGCGCTTGCGTCAAGAATTATTGAAATGATCGAAACGCCGAGTGACCTGTATGCTAGGGCAAAACAGGGAGCTAGCTGTTTCGATTCTCGGTTTGGCCCTGCTGCGTTTTGGGATGGTTTGAAGGCGGCCGCGAAAGAGTTTTATGCCTAGCGATTCAATTTTCGACTGGCGTGGCTCGACAAGAAACCCCAACGATCGGGCGGTTAGGCAAGCGCTGGACCAAGTATTGAGGGAGAAAACCAGCTTTGACCGGCGTTCCCGAGATCGATGTATTGTTGATTTTTGCACCGGCAAATCCGTTTTGGATATTGGTGCGGCAGGACATTTGCCCGATCCGCGAGAGCAATCTGGCTGGGAGCATGGTCTGATTCGAGGTGTCGCCTCAAAAGTTGTGGCGGTCGATCTTGATCAAGAAAACTGTGACCGACTGAACGCTCTTGGTTTCGATTTTAGATGCATTGATGCCACTTCCGAAGCATATCTTGGCGAACGATTCGACTGTATATTCGCTGGAGATGTTATCGAGCACGTTAACGATCCGGTTGCGTTTCTTGTTTTTGCGAAAAGGCATCTGAAGGAATCGGGTTCGCTTTTGTTGACTACCCCCAATCCGTTTGCTCGGCGCTATCGCGCAAGCCGAAGTAAAGGCGGTTACCTTTATGTTATGGCTAACCTGGAGCATACAACTTGGTTCTCCACGACCACGATGTTGGAGGTGGCGGCGCGAGCCGAGTTATGTCTTACAGCAGTGAGGTGGCCACTACTGAAGAAACGTGGCGGTGGGTTTAAGGACGTAATCAAGGTTTGGTGGTGGCGAGCAATTTTCGCGATATCAAGTCCGGAAAATTGGAAATCCGAGTACATGTTTGAGCTTCGACATCCGGACTCGGTCGATGCAAGGCGTAATTAAGACGGTCGAGAATAGAATGCTGCTGAGCCGGGTGGTCTTGTTTTGAACCGTCGGTGCACCCACAAGTATTGCTCCGGGGCGTGCAACACCGCATGTTCTACCAACTGGTTGATGTAACGAGCGTCTGCGGCATCGTCGCCGGTGGGAAAATCCTCGAGGGCTGGAAAGATCC
>RFMI01000103.1 GCA_009927815.1 Betaproteobacteria bacterium
AACAGCGGACCAGGAGAGTGCCTTCAGTACCGTCACCGCACCCGGAGCCACGCCCAACGTGACCTGCACCAGTTCGGTGGTCAGCGGCACCGCCACGCGCTTCTGCAGCGCCGCCGGCAACCGCCTGCCCTACGCGCCCGAACACACGGCGACTTTGGCAATGGGCTATGTGCGTGGCGGCTTCCGCGGCGAGGTCGAGGCGCAATACGTGGGCGAGCAGTTCTCCGACTTCGCCGAGACGCGCGACCCCACCGACGACGGCCAGCGCGGACTCATCGACAGTTACACGGTGATCAACGCGACCGCCGCCTACCAGCTCGCACCGAAGGGCGCGACGGTGTTCGTGACCGCCAAGAACCTGTTCGACCGCGACTACATCGTCGACCGCACGCGTGGCATTCAGGTTGGTATGCCGCTGCTGGTGCAAGCTGGGATGCGCTACGACTTCTGAGGACGCAGCGGCGACGGGGTGCGCTAGGATGACCGCATGCGCTACCGCCTCCTCGGCCGCACCGGCCTCTACGTCTCGGAGATCTGCCTCGGCACCATGACCTTCGGGTCACAGGGCTTCTGGAAGGTCATGGGCAGCCTTGGCCAGCAGGCGGTGACCGAACAGGTCGCGCAGGCGTACGAGGCCGGCGTCAACTTCATCGACACCGCCAATGTCTACTCGCTCGGCGAGTCCGAGACGCTGGTCGGCCATGCGCTCAAAGCGCTGAAACTGCCGCGCGACCAGGTCATCGTCGCCACCAAGTCCACCGGCGTGATGGGCGAGGAGCCCAACCGCCGCGGCCAGAGCCGGCACCACATCGTCAACGAGGTCGAGGCCAGCCTGCGCCGTCTGCAGCTCGACCACATCGACCTCTACCAGTTGCACGGCTTCGACCCGCTCACGCCGTTCGACGAGTCCTTGCGCGCTCTCGACGATCTGGTGAGCGCCGGCAAGATCCGCACGCTGGGCATCTGCAATATGGCCGCTTGGCAAGTGATGAAGGCGCTGGCGCTGTCCGACAAACGCAGCTGGGCGCGCTTCGAGAGCGTGCAGGCCTACTACACCATCGCCGGGCGGGATTTGGAGCGCGAGCTCGTCCCGCTGATGCAGGATCAGGGGCTCGGCTGTCTGGTCTGGAGCCCGCTGGCCGGTGGCCTGCTCTCTGGCAAGTACAAGGACGACGGCAGCGGCCCAGAGGGCGCCCGGCGCACGCAATACGACTTCCCGGTGGTCGACAAGGCGCGCGCGTTCAAGTGCGTCGAGGCGATGCGGCCCATCGCAAGCGCACACGGCGTCTCGGTGGCGCAGATCGCAATCGCCTGGGTGCTGGCCAAGCCGTGGGTGACGAGTGTGATCATCGGCGCTAAGACGCCCCAACAACTCGCCGACAACCTCGCTGCGGCGAGCGTCACGCTCACGCCGGACGAGGTCGCCACCTTGGATGCAGTGAGCGAACTGCCGCGCGAATACCCGGGCTGGATGCTCGCCCTGCAGGGCGGCTATCGCGCCAAACCGCCCGAGCGCGGGCCGGGCACCGGGAACACTTGAGGCTCACCACCAGCGCGTCGGGTACTTCACCCCCGGCCGCAGCCGGTTGAATGCCACCGCCACGCCGACCACCAACGCTGCCCCCGCCAACACCGGCGTCAAGACGAAGCCCCACCCCGGCGGACCGAGCGGGCTCAGCAGGATCAGCAGCGGGTCGGAAGCCGCCGGCGGGTGGTTGGTGTGGGTGAGCCGCATCGCGATGATGGCCAGCCCGACGCCGACGCCCATCGCCCACCACGCGCTGCCGAACAGCGTCAGCACGGCCATGCCGACCAATGCCGACACCACATGCCCACCGATGACGTTGCGCGGCTGGGCAACCGGATTGTCCGGCACCACAAACATCAGAAAGCAGGACGCGCCGAGCGGCGCCATCAGCAGCGGCTGACCGCTCATCTGCGTCAGCCAGGCCACCAGCGCAATGGCCACGGCGCCGCCGAGACCGGAAACCAGAATGTCGCGGATGCCGACGATGGGCTTAGGCGTGCTCATGGACTGACATGTTAGCGAACAGCGGGCTGCCATCGCGCGCTCCACACGCGACGGACGGTGAGCTCGGGCGCGGGTTCACGCCCTCCCGTCGTAGCAATTCGGCTTTTCGCGCCAGCCCGAGGCCAAATCCACCCAATCTGCCGTCGCTGGCAATCACCCGATGGCAAGGCACCAACACCGCCACTGGATTGGCGCCACAGGCCTGGGCCACCGCGCGATACGCACGCGGCCGGCCGACCCGCCGCGCCAGCTCGGCGTAGCTGATAACGCTACCGGGCGGGATCGCCCGCAGCTGTTGCCACACCAAGCGCTGGAAGTCGGTGCCGACCAGATCGATTGCAGGTCCAGGACCCCACGCTCCGCCCGGCTGCTCGACCACTTGCAGCGCGTACGCCAGCTCGGCGTGCTGTGCCGCCGCCGATGCGCGCAAGGCGCGGTGCGGCCAGCGCCGACGGAGCTGTGCCAGTAGCGCGGTGTCCTCATCGCCGAGCGTCAGCCAGCAAATGCCACGCTCACTGACGCCCAACAGCAGAGTGCCGAGGCTGCAGGTGGCGCTGACGTACCCGATGGCTTCTGACGACGTCATGCCAACCGCGCCTGGCTACGAGGCCCGCGCCTCATTCAAGGTTCTGTACCTGTTCGCGGATCTGTTCGATCAGCACCTTGAGGTTCATCGACACCTGACTGGTGTCGACCGCCACCGACTTCGAGCCCAGCGTGTTGGCCTCGCGCTGCAACTCCTGCAGCAGAAAGTCCAAGCGCTTGCCGACCACCCCGCCAGTGGTGAGCAGCCGTTCCAACTCGTCGAGGTGAGTGCGCAAGCGGCCGATCTCCTCGTCGATATCGATGCGCGTGGCGAACAGTGCCAGCTCCTGCGCC
This sequence comes from Betaproteobacteria bacterium, assembly GCA_009927815.1. Classification (GTDB taxonomy): domain Bacteria; phylum Pseudomonadota; class Gammaproteobacteria; order Burkholderiales; family UBA3065; genus UBA3065. The sequence continues at coordinate 2,912 of RFMI01000103.1, forward strand.
AGCCGCGCCGGGTCAGCGTCGACCAGCGCCTCGCGCAGACGCGCGGTCAGGCGCTCGCGGTACTCGGCCACCAGTGCCGGAATGCGTGGCGCCACTGCAGCCACTTCGGCGCGCATCGCCGCCACCTTGTCGAGCAGCAGCGCCGCCAGACGACCGCCCTCGCGGGCGCGGGTGGCGTCGAGCTGGTCGAGGGCCGCCGCCAATGCGTTGAGCACCTCGCCGTGCAGGGCCTCGGCGTCCGGTTGCGCCTGATCGAGCACGCCGGGCCAGCGCAAAAGATCAGCTACGCTCAGTTGACGCGCGTCGTGCAGCACGTTGAGCACTTGTTTTTGCCACTCGGCCAGGGTCTGCAGCATCTGCACGTCAGGACGCACGCCGCTGCCACCGCCCGCTGGCGCCTGCCAGCTGACACGCACGTCCACTTTGCCGCGGCTCAGCCGCGCCGCCACCGCCTCACGCAGCGCCGGCTCGACGCTGCGCAACTCGTCGGGCAGCCGCACCATCGGTTCAAGATAGCGGTGATTGACGCTGCGCAAGTCGACGCCGATGCGGCCATGGGGCGTGTCACGGGTGACGCTGGCGAAGCCGGTCATGCTGCGGATCATGGCGATTCCTCGGACGGTGACGGTGGGCGTGGCGGCCGAAACCCGCGCCGCGGACGGGCATCGGCGCGGCGCCGACGCGCGGTCTTGGGGTCGGCGGTGAGCGGCCGGTAGATCTCCAGTCGGTCGCCGTCTTCGAGCACCGTGTCGGTAGTCACCGGGCGACTCCAGACACCCAGCAGCGGCTCACCGATCTGCAACTCGGGACACTGCTCGAGCAGACGCGATGCGATCAGTGCCTGTGCCGCGGTGGTGCCGCGCGGAAGTCGCAGCGGCACCAGCCACTGCGCGTCGGGTCGCGCGTAGGCGACCTCGACAGCGAGCTCAGAGTCCGCTGCCATACACCTCGTCGGCGCGCTTCTCGAAACCTTGGACGAACGTGCTGGCGATGCGACTAAACACCGGGCCAATCACCTTCTCCAGCAGCTTGGTCGAAAACTCCCACGACAAGCGCAGCTCCACCTTGCAGGCGTCCTCACCCAGGGGTGTGAACACCCACTCACCCTCAAAGCGCCGGAATGGGCCGTCCACCAGACTAATCACCATATGGTTGGGCAACTTGGCGTTGCGCGTGTGAAAGTGCGCCTTCACGCCATGAAAGTTGATGTTGATGCGGGCCTCGGTCACTTCGGGCGTGCTCTCTTTGAGCTCGACGCCACCACACCACGGCAGGAACGCCGGGTAGTCCTCGACCCGATCGACCAAGTCGAACATCTGCTGCGCCGAGTGCGTGACCAGAACCGACTGAATGACCTGCGACATCCACCTGCCTGCAACGTAAAATGGACAGTTTACTGGAAGCACCGTGAGCATCGTCGACAACCGCAAGGCATGGCACGACTACTTCATCGAAGAGAAGTACGAGGCCGGGCTGGTTTTGCAGGGCTGGGAGGCTAAAGCCATCCGGGCCGGTCGCGTGCAGCTGAAAGAAGCCTACGTGGTGCTCAAGAGCGAAGAAGTTTGGTTGATCGGCTGCCACATCACGCCACTGACCGCGGCGTCGACGCACGTTCACGCCGACCCCACACGCAGCCGCAAGTGCCTGCTCAACGCGGGCGAGATCGCCAAGCTGATCGGCTCGGTGGAGCGCGCCGGCTACACCTTGGTGCCGCTCGACCTGCATTACAACCGCGGCCGCATCAAGCTGGAGGTCGGTCTGGCACGCGGCAAGAAACAGCATGACAAGCGCGAGGCCGAGAAAGACCGCGAATGGCAACGCGAGCGCCAGCGGCTCATGCGCAATGACCAAAAGCGAGGCAACTAGCATGCGAGTCAACGGCGTCCCGATGCGGGCGATCTGGCGCGACGGCGCACGAGTGGCGTTCATCGACCAGACGCGCCTGCCGCACCGGATCGCGGTGGTCCACGCCGACAGTGTCACGCTGATGGCGCAGGCGATTGCCAGCATGCAGGTGCGCGGTGCTCCGCTGATCGGTGCTGCGGCAGCGTTTGGAGTGGCGCTGGGCGCCCAGCGCGACGCGTCCGACGAGGGCTTGCGCGCAGCGGTCGACGCGCTCGCGGCCACTCGCCCTACCGCCGTCAACCTGCAGTGGGCGCTGCGCCAGATGCAAACGCGGCTGACCCCGCTGCCGGTGGCCGAACGCGCGGCCGCAGCTTGGGTCGCTGCCCAGCAGATCGCCGACGATGACGTCGCCACCAATGCGGCCATCGGTCAGCACGGACTCGAACTGATCCGCGGCCTGCAACCGCGCAGTAGCCGCCTCAACCTGCTCACCCATTGCAATGCCGGCTGGCTTGCCACGGTCGACGGCGGTACCGCGCTGGCGCCGGTCTACGCCGCGCTGGATGCCGGACTCGACATCCACGTCTGGGTCGACGAGACCCGACCACGCAACCAAGGCGCGGCCCTCACGGCCTGGGAGTTGGGCCAGCACGGCGTGCCGCACACCGTCATCGCTGACAACGCTGGCGGCCATCTGATGCAGGCCGGGCGGGTGGATGCGGTGATCGTTGGCGCCGATCGCATCGCCGCCAACGGCGACGTCGCCAACAAGATCGGCACCTATCTCAAGGCGCTGGCCGCACACGACTGCGGCATCCCGTTCTGGGTCGCGGCGCCGGTGTCAACACTCGACCCGCTGATCGCCGACGGCGTCGCCGGCATCCCGATTGAGACCCGCCACGCCGACGAAGTGCACTGGTTGAGCGGGGTCGACACCACCGGCCGCAAGCGCCGTGTACGCATCACACCCGAAGGTAGTGCAGCACTTAACCCAGCGTTTGATGTCACACCTGCTCGTCTGGTGAGCGCCATCATCACCGAATCGGGAGCCGTGCCCGCCAACCGCGAAGGCGTGGTGAGCGCCATCGTCGGCAAAGGCCAGCGGGCGCGTGCCAACCGTGACCTTTGACCCGCCTACCCGGCCTACACCGCCATGACCGCCAAGCCGACACCGCACACCGAACTCATCCGCCTGATGCAAGACCTGGTCGCGCAAGGCATCAACCGCGGCGCCAGCGGCAACGCCAGTGTCCGGCACGGCCGCGGCATGCTCATCACGCCCTCGGCGCTGCTGCCCGATGCGCTCACGCCCGAGACCTTGGTTGAGGTCGACCTGGACGGCCGCTACGACCATCCGCTCAAGCCCTCGAGCGAATGGCGCATCCACCGCGACATCTACGCCGCCCGCGCCGACATCGACGCCATCGTCCACACCCATTCGACGCACGCGGTGGCACTGGCCTGCCTGCGCGAGCCGCTGCCGCCGTTCCACTACATGGTGGCCATGGCCGGTGGCTGCGACATCCGCTGCTCGGACTACGCGATATTCGGCAGCGAGGCGCTGAGCCGCACCGCGCTTGCCGCACTGGAGGGTCGAACCGCTTGCCTGCTGGCCAATCACGGCCTGATCGCCTGCGGCAGCAGTCTCGATCGCGCCGCCACCCTGGCTAGCGAAGTCGAGCACCTGTGCGAGGCTTATCTCAAAGCGCGCGCCGTCGGCGAGCCGGTGCTGTTGACAGACACGGACATCACCGACGTACTGGAGCGCTTCGAACGCTACCGGCAAGGCCAGCTTGACTGAAGCGGGTCGCCGTGACGGCGGTCTGACACGCGTCACCTGATTGCAATGTAATGGTCATAATCCAGAAACGCTCACTTGCACCCCCGACGCATGTGCGTAGAATCCCCGGGAACACACATTTAGGAAACTTTCCATGCTGCATGGTCTGATCGAATTGCCGTGGTGGGGTTACGTCGTCGTTGCCCTGACCTTGACCCACATCACCATTGCATCGGTCACCATCTACCTGCACCGCCATTCGGCGCACCGGGCGCTCGACTTGCACCCGATTCCGGCACACTTCTTCCGGTTCTGGCTCTGGCTGACCACCTCGATGGGCACTCAGCAGTGGACCGCCGTGCACCGCAAGCACCACGCCCGTTGCGAAACCGAAGACGACCCGCACAGCCCGCAGATGCTCGGCATTTCCAAGGTGTTGTGGGAGGGCGCCGAGCTCTATGCCGCCGCCAAACAAGACGCCGCCATGATCGAAACCTTCGGCCGCGGCTGCCCGGACGACTGGATCGAGCGAAACCTCTACATGCCGCACCAGAACCTCGGCATCCTCTTGATGCTGGGCATCGACGTGCTCTTGTTCGGACCGATCGGCTTCACGGTCTGGGCGGTGCAGATGATCTGGATCCCGCTGTTCGCCGCCGGCGTCATCAACGGCATCGGGCACTTCTGGGGCTACCGCAACTTTCAGTCGGACGACGCCAGCACCAATATTGTGCCTTGGGGCATCCTGGTCGGCGGCGAGGAGCTGCACAACAACCACCACGCCTTCGCCAGCTCGGCGCGCCTGTCCAACCGTTGGTACGAATTCGACATCGGCTGGTTCTACATCCGCGTACTCGAGATCATGGGCTTGGCCAGCGTCAAGAAAGTTGCTCCACGCCTCAAAACCGGCGAGTTCAAGCTCAATTGCGACCAAGCCACCCTGCAAGCGGTTATCACCCATCGCTCAACGGTGCTGCAGGAGTTTGCCCGCGACATCAAGGCCACCTGCGCGGCTGAGCTGGCGCGCCTGTCGGCCTCACAGGCCTCGCTCAACATCCGCTGGAACACGGTGCGCCGCTGGCTCAAGCTCGACAAGGCCGCACTGCCAGCCGCCGAGCAAGCGCGAGTCAGTTCGGCGCTGGAATCCAGCGCGGTCCTGGCCACCGTGCAGTGCATGCGCGAGGAACTCGGCCAACTGTGGGCGCGTTCCAACGCCACCAGCGAGCAGCTGGTGCAGCAACTCAACGACTGGTGCCACCGCGCCGAGGCGAGCGGCATTGAAGCCCTGGCGCAGTTTTCGCGCCGCCTGCGCTGCTACGCTTGAGCGACGCGACCGCGCTTAGGCCGCGGTCAGCTCGTCGATGCTGATGACCGAGCCGGGCTCGCCGGCCCGGTAGCCAGCCAACTCGGTCACGCTGCTGGAAAACCGCTCGCCAGCGAGAATCGCGAGAAAACGCTGTGCCGGACGCTGTACAGCCGTGTCACGGTGCATCGCCAATACGTAGCGCTCCTCGGCCATCGGCACGAATTCGAGACCGAACCGAGAAGCCGCTGCTTCCACCCCAAAGCCCGCGTCCACTTGTCCACTGGCCACGTGCGCAGCCACGGCGGCATGGGTGAACTCGACGCTGCCGTAGCCAGCGATCGCAGCTGGGTCGATGCCGGAGCGTTCGAGCATGGCATCGAGCAACACCCGCGTTCCGGCACCCTCTTGCCGGTTGATAAAGCGCAGACCCGGACGCGCCAGATCCGCAAGGCCCTGCACGCCCATGGGATTGCCGGGCGCCAGCAGCAGGCCCTGTGTCCGCGTGACCAGCCGCACCAGACGGTGGCTGCGCGGCTTAAACCAACGCGCATAGCGCTCGAACAGGGGCGCGGCAAGCGGCCCAACCGGCAGATGAAAGCCGGCCATATCGGCCTGTCCGCGGACCATGGCGGCCACCGCGTCGACTGACGACAGATAGTTGAGTTCGAGCCGCAAGCCGCCCTCAGCCGCCACCAATTCGGGCAGCAAGGCAACCGCGTAGCCGTGGCTGGCGGCCAAACGCAGCGTCGGTTCGGCCTCGACCACGGCACGGTTGATCTCGCGATCGATCTCTTGCGCAAGATTGTGCAACTGCGGTCCTAACCGCGCCTGCACCCGCTCGGCAGCCCACGCCAGCGTCTCACCCAAGGGTGCCAAGCTAGCGCCGCGACCTCGGGCCAGATCAACCAGCGGCGACCCGAAAAACGACGACCACTGATTGAGCAGGTTCCAGCAGTGTCGGTAGCTGTAGCCGACGTCCCGGCTGGCGGCAGTCAGACGCCCGTGCTGACGCACGGCCGCGAGCAAGCGAAACAGCAGCGGGTCGATTTCGCGACCGAGATCATCGCGGAAACGCAGAGCAGGTTCGATGCGAATCACGGCGTCCGTCCAAACAAAGTTATAAACAACAGTTCATATAGTCAATACAGTACCAGACAGTTAATCTAGCCAGCAAATAAGGCTATACGCCTAACAAATTGCTGCAATCTGGTGCATATCTAATAGTATAAGTCGTAGTGATGTCTTGGGGAGGAGAGCAGCGTGAAGCCCGAATTGCCACCGGTTCTTAAGCAGGTCGCCGAACTGATCGATCCACTGGTTGATCTGCCGGGCGCGACTCTGCCCATGCTGCACGCCATTCAGGACGGCATTGGCTACGTGCCTGACGAGGCCGTGCCGATGATCGCCGAGCGCCTCAACCTGTCGCGCGCTGAGGTTCACGGTGTGGTCACCTTCTACCACCACTACCGTCGCCACGCGCCGGGCAAACATGTCGTGCAGATCTGTCGCGCTGAGGCGTGTCAGTCGATGGGCGCCCGGCAACTGGAGGCGCACGCGCGCAAGACCCTCGGCTGCGACTACCACGAGACCACGGCCGACGGCGCCATCACCCTCGAGGCGGTCTACTGCCTTGGCAACTGCGCCTGCGCCCCGGCCATCCGTGTTGACGACGAGATCGTCGGCCGCGTCAGCAATGCGCGCTTCGACGAGGTCATCGCCGAACTGCGTGAGGAGGCCCAAGCATGAGCACCACCGTCTACGTCCCCTGCGATTCCAGCGCGCTGTCGCTTGGCGCTGAGAAGACCGCGCAGGCCATCGCCGCCGAAGCCGCGCGTCGCGGCGCCGATATCAGACTGGTCCGCAACGGCTCGCGCGGCCTGTTCTGGCT
>RFMI01000107.1 GCA_009927815.1 Betaproteobacteria bacterium
CCCTTTCACGGCGGTAACCGGGGTTCGAATCCCCGTGGGGACGCCAGTAGTACCGGACGGCTCGCAGAAATGCGGGCCGTTTGTTTTTTGTGCCGTGCCTATTCCCTGACTCGATTCTGTTCCCGAGAGCCGGCCTACTGGGCCCTGAGCACGCTTGTGGCCGCCCGGCCTCGATTGCGCCGCAACAGTGCAGACCGCGTCGACCCTGCACCGTGATGCGTCATTCTGATCGGCCCTGCCAGACGAGAATCCGATGAAATGAGCGCTGGCGCATGGCTCCTTGGGCTGGCACGCCTTATGCATCGGAAACGGTGCAGCGCACCAAATCTCAGGAGAGGCCCATGTCCACACTGTCGAGATTCACGCGATTCATCCCGTTTCTGATGCTGCTGGCCCCGTGTGCCGCGCAGGCCAGCGCCGAGGACTACCTCAGCTTGTCGCGGCACCTGGTGCGCGTTCTGGCCGCCAATGCCGATGGGCGTATCAACACAGGAAGCGGTGTGCAGGTGGCGCCCGACCTGGTCGCCACCAGCTGCCATGTCGCCGGCAACGCCGGCAGCGTGCTCGCCAGTCGTGGCAGCTTCGGTCGCGATGCGTTCGCAGTGACCGGTGACGGCGAGCGTGATGTCTGCCTGCTACACCTCGCCGGCGATTTGGCCTTACCCACCGACATGGCGCCCTTGCCCAAGATCGGCGACGCGGTCAACGCAATCGGCTTCTCCGGTGGTCAGGTGCTCTCCATGAGCGAGGGCATGGTGACGGCGCTGCGTGAGGTCGAGGGTGGCTGGGTCATCCAGACCGACGCGGCGTTTGCCATGGGCGCCTCGGGTGGTGGACTGTTCGACGCGCAGGGGCGGCTGCTGGGTCTGCTCACGTTCTATTCGCCGGGGGGCGAGGGCCAGTACTTTGTAGTGCCGGCGCAGTGGATTGCTGAGGCCATCGCCGCTGCCGGTATGCCCGATGCGACCCTGAGTGCCGCCCACGTCCCGTTCTGGACCGCGCTCAGCGTCGAGGATTTCGCTGCAGGTGGCGCTTTGATGGCGGCGACGCGCAAGCCGCGCAGTCTGCAGCCGGGCCCATAACTCCGCGAAGGCCTTGCACTGCCTGTCGGCCGTCAACGTGCCGACAGGAACTGCCTCAAGGCGGTGGCGGTGCTGTCCGGCAGTTCTTCCGGGATGAAGTGGCCCGCATCCAGCAGCAGGGTTTCGCAGCGACCGGCGCATTGCGCCTGCCAAAGCGCAGGGACGTCGAACAGTCGGTTGACCACGCCGCGACTGCCCACAATCACCAGCGTGTCGCAGGCGATGCGTTCACCGGAGGCGCGGCTGACGCGATCGTGCTCGAGGTCGATGCCGGCGCTGGCGCGGTAGTCTTCGCACATGGCGTGGATGTGCGCTGGCGTAAAGCACCGCTCGTATTCGGCCAGCGCCCACGGTTCGATGTGGCCCAAGCCCTGTCCGCCCCAGCCGCCCAGCTTGGCGTGCAGATAGTTGCGGGCGCAGCCGCCAATCATCTGCTCCGGCAGCGGCGCCGCTTGGATCAGGTGGAACCAGTGGTCATACGCACGGGCGAATGCCATATCGGTGCGGTTGTACATGTCGAGGGTGGGCGCGATGTCGATCAGCGTCAGCGCTGACACCCGCTGCGGGTGGTCCAGCGCCAAGCGATGGGCGACCCGGGCACCGCGGTCGTGGCCGCACACGGCAAACCGCTGCAAGCCGATCTGGTCGGCCAGCGCCACCACATCGGCGGCCATTGCGCGCTTGCTTGCGTTGGCATGATCGGCGCAGTCGGGCGCCGCCGCCGAGTCGCCATAGCCGCGCAGATCCGGTATCACCAGATAGAACGCATCTCGTAGCTGTTCTGCGACCCGCGCCCACATCGCATGCGTTTGCGGAAATCCGTGCAGCAATATCAGCGGCGTTCGGGTCGAGTGTGAGCCTTCACTCACATGTCCGTAGATGCTGGTATCCCCCAGCGTCCAGCGCTGCGCACGAAAACCGCTGAATCCGCTCATCCTGACCCCAGCTCCCGACCTCGGTAGTCGGGCCATCCTACAAACATTTACCTACGGGCACATCGGATCGGCTCGACACATCCTTCGCCGGTCTTCAAATTTGACGCCGATTCGGCGACACTCGCCCCCTTCATCGACTTGCCTACGCTGTGTGCCGTGAATCGACTTGAGACTGTGGCGCTTGACGCCCTTTTGGCAGATACGGGTGACCATACGCCCGGATTCGCCGATCCCCGTTTCGACCATTACTGCGACCGTGCGCATCGCCTGACGGCCCCTCGCAGTACCTTGCAGCGGGTCTTGCGGTGGGCCAAGGACACCCTAGAGAGCACCGTTGTGCGGACATCTGTGCATGGTGACCCGATGGTCTATGACGCCCGTCACTTCGATTGGGTGCCGCAGGTCGAGGCCGATTGGCGCATGGTGCGCGCCGAGCTGGACGCGATCATGGCCTACCGGGACGCCATGCCCAGTTTTCAGGACATCCTGAAGGAGGTCGATCTGATCCAGTCGGACAACGACTGGAAGACATTCTTCCTGGCCGGGATTGGCATGGATTGCTCCGGCAACGCGGCGCGCTGTCCGGAAACCATGCGTCTGTTGCGCCGGATTCCTAACATGACCACCGCGTTCTTCTCCATTTTGAGCCCGGGCAAACACATCCCGCCGCACCGTGGGGCCTATAACGGGCTGCTGCGTATGCATCTGGCTTTACAGGTTCCTGAGCCCCGCGAAAAAGTGCGGATCCGCATTGGCAACAGAATCTGTCATTGGCAAGAAGGTCGCGCACTGATTTTTGACGACACCTTCAACCACGAGGTCTGGAACGACACCGATGGCTACCGGGTGGTCTTGTTCGTCGACTTTGCCCGTCCGCTGAAGCAGCCCTGGCAATGGCTCAATCTGCGGTTTCTGGGCATCGGTGCGTTGGCGCCGTTCCTGCGCGAAGCGGGCCGCAAGCAACGGCAGTGGGAGCGAGGTTTCTGGGCTTCGCGCCGGCTCAAGTCCGAGCGCTAGTGGAAAATTCTAGACAAAGTGTAAGATAATTCTGACGGTTTTTTCAAGAAAAATGTCCAAAAATATTGACATTAGACAATGTCACGAGGACATTAGCCTTCGCAGCGCAAGCTTTTTTAGCCAAATGTGTTGCGAATGAAGTACTTGGAAGGCCTTCGTGCGGGCCAAGCACGATTGATGAACCATCAGGAGGTAGGACTATGGCTACTGACAAGGTAGGGCTGACCGGCCTGACCGAAGCCGAATCCGAAGAACTGCACCGGAACCTAGTTCAGGGCACCCAGTTCTTCGGCATGATCGCCGCTCTGGCGCATCTGCTGGCTTACATCTACACGCCCTGGTTGGGCTAAGGAGACCACAATGATCTACGGAAAAATGTGGACTGTCGTCAAGCCGACCGTTGGTATCCCGGTTTTTCTGGGTGCCGTTGCTGTCGGTTCGTTCTGTGTGCATCTGGCTGTCACGACGCACACGACTTGGGTGTCGAAGTTTCTTAATGGCGAGCCGATTCACAAGGCCGCCGCATCCAGTTGACGTGAAGTACCGGGGGCCGGCGGGTGCTGCCGCATCCGCTGCCCCGTTACCGGCTCGGGGAGTCCCAGCATGGTTCGACTGAGTCGTTGGGTGGTGGATGGCTGGGCCGAACTCGGCACTCGCTTCCTGCCCTTTGCAGACGCCGCGACGCCCGACTTGCCGCTGTCGCGACTCTTGCGCTTGTCCCTCTTTCAGGTGTCCTGCGGCATGGCTATGGTCCTGCTGATGGGCACGCTCAACCGCGTCATGATCGTTGAGATGCACGTGCCGGCCGCGCTGGTGGCCGTCATGGTCTCGCTGCCCATCGTCTTCGCACCCTTGCGCGCCGTGATCGGTTTCCGGTCCGACGCCCACCAGTCCGCGCTCGGCTGGAAGCGCGTTCCATTCATCTGGCGCGGCAGCATGGTGCAGTTCGGTGGATTCGCCATCATGCCGTTCGCCTTGCTGGTGCTGGCCGGTGCCGGACAGTCATCGCATTACCCAGCCTGGATCGGCCAATTCTCGGCCGGTTTGGCGTTTCTTCTGGTCGGCGCAGGTGTCCACACCGTACAGACGGTAGGCCTGGCGCTGGCCACCGACCTCGTTCCGCAAGAGGGGCGACCGAAGGTGGTCGGCCTGATGTACGTGATGCTGCTGGCCGGCATGATCATCAGTGCGCTGCTGTTCGGCGGCTTGCTGGCGGATTATTCCCCAGGTCGACTGGTGCAGGTCATCCAGGCGGCGGCGGTGGTGACCCTGGTCCTGAATGTGATTGCTGTTTGGAAGCAAGAGGCGCGCAAACCCTTGCAGGCGCACACCGCCACGGCCAGCGATGACCCCGATTTCGCCGAGGCGTGGGCGTTGTTCAAGAGCGGGCCCGATGCCCTGCGACGCTTGCTCATCGTCGGCCTGGGCACGGCCGCCTTCACGATGGAGGACGTCTTGCTTGAGCCCTACGGTGGCGAGATCCTGCACATGAGTGTGGGCGACACGACGCTGCTGACCGCGACCCTCTCCGCGGGTGGGCTCTTCGGTTTCGGTTTGGCCTCCCACGTCCTCGGGCGCGGTTTCGATCCTTTCCGCATGGCCGGTTTGGGCGCGATGGTCGGGGTCCCGGCCTTTGCTGCGGTGATACTGGCAGCGCCCCTGGCCGCCCCGGTCTGGTTCGGCGTGGGTGTGCTGCTCATCGGCTTCGGTGGCGGTCTGTTTAGTCACGGGACGCTCACTGCCACTATGCAGGCAGCACCAGCGCGGCAAGTCGGCCTAGCGCTGGGTGCTTGGGGGGCGATGCAAGCGACTGCGGCTGGGCTTGCTGTCGCGTTCGGCGGCATTGCAAAAGATGTGTACGGCGCGCTCACCGATGCCACCCAAGGCTATATTTTTGTCTACTGTTTGGAACTTTTACTGCTGGTGGTGACCATTGGTGCAATGGCTCCGCTGGCAGGCTGGCGCCGCACCCATCACCCCCCGATCTTGCAAGATCAACCTACAAGGAGAATGACATGACGCTGACCACCTGGACATTGATCGCATGGGTCTACATTGTGGCCCGAGTCCTGACCAACCATTACGGCAAGACCAAAGGCTGAGGCTGCTGGCGTCGGCCTGGCATAGAGGCCCCCGCGGGGGCTTTTTGCTGGCTTAACACCGTCTATTCGCTGTAGAGTACTGTGGCAATGGTCGCGCTTGGGCGATCGTCCGGTTTCTAAGCGGGATGCCAGTGTCAGAGTCGATGAAGGGTCATTCAGGGGGTAGGTTCACGGTAGTAGGCGTGCTTGGCGTAGCCGCCGTCTCCTCGGCCCTGCTTATTGGGCTGCCCGGGCTCGATGCGCTGACTGTCGCTTTGACCGGATTTGGCCTGATTGCGATCGTGGTCCTTGCTGGACTTGCGTTCGGATCGCGCGCCGCGGCGCAGAGCGAGGCCCCATCCAGTTTCGAAGTGGCCGAGCCATCGGTGGGACGGGTGGCGGGCGACGCCACGATGCAGACGGCCGAAGAGCTGCGCGAGCAGCTGAACCGCGCGCGCGATGAATTGCAGCAGGTGCAGCACATGATGGTCGATGCGGTGGGGTCTCTGGCCCGAAGTTTCGAGGACATCGCCGACCAGGCTCGCAGCCAAGCTCAGGCCACTGCCGATGGGAGCCCGGGGCAGCTGTCCTATCAGCAGTTCGCGGAGGAGATCTCCGGGATACTCCGCACACTGGTCGACAGCATCGTCAATGGCGGCCAACGCAGCAACGACATGATCGAACGCATGGACACCATGCGCGGGCAGATCGCCGACGTGAATCGCATCCTGATCGAGATCGAGGCCATTGCCTCGCAGACCAACCTGCTCGCCCTGAACGCAGCGATTGAGGCCGCTCGAGCCGGGGACGCCGGGCGTGGGTTCGCGGTGGTGGCCGATGAAGTGCGGGCGCTGTCCAGCCGAACACAAACCTTCAGCAGCGAGATCCGTCAGCGAAGCTCGGAGATCGAGCAGGCCGTCGGGCGGGCGATGCAGAGCACCAGCGAGATGGCCGAGCGCGACCGTACTCTGGCGCTCGACAGCAACGCGCACCTCGATTCGATGTTGGCCAAGATGTCGGCGCTCGAACAACAACGGAGCTTAGACGAAGCTCTCGAAGCCGAGCGTATCCAGAGTCAAGTCGCGCGAACGGTAGACGCGGCTGCCGTCGCAATGCAGTTCCAGGACATCGCCAATCAATTGCTTACCCACGTGCACAAGCGGGTGGCTGCAGGTCAGCAAGCCGCCGGGCTGCTCGACCAGTTGGGCCGGGAGCTCGCCGCAGCCGTTGCAGACGACAGCGCGGAGAGTCGCGATCGACTTAACCGTACGGTGTCGCAGCTCTCAGCGGCGCTCGCACAAGCACGCGCACAGACACAGAATTGCCCGGTCGCCAGCCAGACGGCCAGTATGGCCACTGGCTCGGTCGACCTTTTTTAGCCCAAGGGAGGCCAGGCATCTATGAGCAAGACCATATTGACTGTTGACGATTCGGTGTCGATCCGTCAGATGGTCAGTTTCACCCTCAAAGGCGCCGGCTACAACGTCGTGCAAGCGGCCGATGGCGAGGAAGGTTTGGCAGTGGCCAAGGCCAATTCGATTGGCTTGGTGATCACCGACCAAAACATGCCGAAGATGGACGGTTTGTCCCTGGTTCGGGCCTTGCGCGCCTTGCCGGCCTACACGCGCACACCGATCTTGCTGCTGACGACCGAATCCAGCGACCAGATGAAGGCGCAGGGGAAGGCTGCCGGAGCCACTGGCTGGCTCGTCAAGCCCTTCGATCCCACCAAGCTGCTCGAAGTCGTACGTCGTTGCATCGGCTGATATGACTCAACCTCCGGGAATACACCTATGAGCGTTGATATCAGCCAGTTCCAGCAGGTCTTCTTCGAAGAAGTGGCGGAGAACCTGGCGAACATGGAAGGCCTGTTGCTGGGGATCGACATTGCGGTCCCGTCCGACGACGACCTCAACGCAATCTTCCGCGCTGCCCACTCGATCAAGGGCGGCGCTGGCATGTTCGGTCTGAATGACGTCGCCAGCTTCACGCACGAACTCGAGACCCTGCTCGATCGTATTCGCAAGCATGACTTGCAACTGACCGCTGGTCATGTGGACGCCTTTCTCGAGGCCGGAGACGTCATTCGCAGTTTGGTGGCGGGGCATCGTGGCGAAGGTGCCGCTGACCCAGTGGCAGTCGACTCCTCACGCTCCCGCTTGATCGAGCTCGCTGGCGCGGTCTCTGGCGTGGCGGCGATTGCGCCGGCGCCCGTCCCGGCACCCTCGCCGGTTGCGACGGCGCCAAAAATGACGGTCGTCCGAAACGTCACGGGGTGGCTGCTGCAGTTGGGGCCGATGCCGGTCGACCTTCTGGAGCGTGTGCGTCCCGATCTCGAGGGGTATGGCTTGCTGGAGGTGCGCGAAGCGCCGGATAAAAAAGCCACTTCGGGTACCTGGACTTTTGAACTGACGGGCATGGCTACCGAGGAAGCCTTGCGTGGCGAACTGGAGTTCGTGCTGCCGCCCGAGGCCATCCGCATCGAGCCGGTGTATACCGAGACCGAGGTGCCCGCGCCGGCCGAAGACGACGGGTTCGGGTTCTTCGATGACGAGCCCGCAGTGGCCGTCGCCGCCGCGTCGGCTGCGGCGACCACGCCCTTGGTCGAGGATGAGGGCTTCGGGTTTTTCGACGACGAACCGATGCCATCGGCGTCCGCAGCGCCACCGCCTCCGCC
>RFMI01000090.1 GCA_009927815.1 Betaproteobacteria bacterium
TCTCGCGGCAGCTCTTCATCGAGTGTGGCGGCAACAGCAACTCGCTATGGAACGCCGAGCCGCGCCAGACCAGCGCTGGCGCCCTGCACGGCCTGGCCAGCTGCAGCGAATGGACCGGCGTGCCGCTGCGGCTGCTGCTTGAGGAGGCGGGCGTCGCCCAGGGCGCCACCTGGCTCATCGCAGAAGGCGCCGATGCCGGCGGTCTGCACCTCAGCGTCCCCCTGAGCAAAGCGCGCGACGATTGCCTGCTGGCGCTGTTCCAGAACGGCGAGCGTCTGCGCCCCGAGCAGGGTTACCCGATGCGGTTGATTGTGCCCGGCTGGGAGGGCGTCACGCATGTCAAATGGCTGCATCGGCTCGAGCTGGCCAGCGAACCGGCCATGAGCCGCTTCGAGACCGGGCGCTACACCGACCTTTGCCCAGCGGCAAGGCGCGGCAGTTCAGTTTTGTGATTGAGCCGAAGTCGGTGATCACGAATCCTTCGCCCGGCCAGCTGCTGCGTGCCAAGGGTGTCTACCAGATCAGCGGCCTGGCGTGGAGCGGGCGAGGTGCGGTGCGGCGCGTCGAGGTCTCGGCCGACGGGGGCAAGACCTGGGTCGAGGCCGCACTCGACGGGCCGGTGCAGCGCCAGTGCTTCACCCGCTTTCGCATCGCCTGGGCCTGGCGCGGGCAGAGCGCCGTGCTCAAGAGTCGCGTCACCGACGAGACCGGCGCCACCCAGCCGGAGCGGGCAGCACTGGTGGCGGAGCGTGGGCGACACGGCGAGTTCCATTTCAATGGCATCAACGCCTGGGCGGTAGACGAGGACGGGGAGGTGAGCCATGTTTACGCCTGAGCGCTTTGCGGTGTCCCTCGCGATTGCCGGACTCGCGTTTGCCACGTGCGCCAACCCCGCCGACCTCGGCCGCGAACTGCCGCACACGCAGCTCGGGCGTCCGCTTGACGCCGAGCCCGGCGTGCTGACCGTCTGGCCGGACGGCCGCGGTCTGCCCAGTGGCGCAGGCAGCGTCGCCAGCGGAGCGCAGCTCTACGCCGAGCGCTGCCAAGCCTGCCATGGCGAGCGGGGGACCGGCGGCAGTGGCGGCCACTTGTCAGGACGCAGCCCGCTCGACGGCCCAAACCCCGATCGTACCGTTGGCAACTACTGGCCCTACGCGACGACGGTGTTCGACTACATTCGTCGCGCGATGCCGCCGCAGGCGCCGTGGTCGCTCAGCGCCAACGACGCCTACGCCCTGACCGCTTATCTGCTCCACTTAAACGGCATCCTTCCCGCCGACGCCCGCCTGGGTTCCGACAATCTGTCAAAGGTGGAGATGCCCAATCGCTTTGGATTCATTCCAATACGCGAGCGGTAGCACCTGCTGTCTACTACAAACGCGTCGAGAGTTGATACCATTCACGGCTTTGCGCGAAGTCCTGCGCATTGACCTAGCGGAGAACTCATCAGCGAATGGATACGTTCGATTCCATCCTTAAGACCGGCGCTGACAACGCCGAAGCCATTGCCGCTCCCGGTCGTCCGGCCCTGAGCTACGCTGGACTGCGCCAATTGGTCGCCGACACAGTGGCCTCGCTCAACGCCATGGGGATTGGCCGCAACGATCGCGTCGGAATCGTGTTGTCGAATGGTCCGGAGATGGCCACGGCGTTCATGGCGGTTGCCGCCGGCACCACATCAGCGCCGCTCAACCCGGCCTATCGTGGCGAGGAGTTCGAGTTCTACCTGTCCGACTTGCATGCTAAAGCGCTCATCGTTGAACAGGGCAGCACCAGTCCGGCCATTGAGGTGGCCAAGAAACTCGGCGTCGCCATCGTCGAGTTGCGCGTCGCCGAGGGCGCCCCGGCTGGCCAGTTCACCTTGCACGGCAGCACGGTTGGCGCGCCAGCTCACGGCGGTATGGCACAGCCTGACGACGTCGCGCTGGTGCTGCACACCTCCGGCACCACCTCGCGCCCGAAGATCGTGCCGCTGAGCCAGCGCAACGTCTGCGCCTCGGCCCGCCACATCCGCGAGACGCTGCACTTCTCGCCGCAGGACCGCGGTCTCAACATCATGCCGCTGTTCCACATCCACGGTTTGATCGCCGCCATGTTGGCGCCGATCTCCGCCGGCGCCTCGGTGTTCTGCACGCCGGGCTTTGATGCGTTGAAGTTCTTCGGCTGGATGGACGAGGCCAAGCCGACCTTCTACAGCGCGGTGCCGACCATGCACCAAGCCATCCTGACGCGGGCGTCGCGCAACGCTGAAGTCATCGCCCGCAATCCGCTGCGCTTCATCCGCTCGAGCTCCAGCTCGATCCCGCCGCAGGTTATTGCCGAACTCGAGGCCACCTTCAAGGCGCCGCTGGTCGAAGCCTACGGTATGACCGAAGCCGCTCACCAGATGGCCAGCAACCCGCTGCCGCCGAAGGCGCGCAAGCCGGGCTCGGTGGGTCTGCCGGGTGGTCCGGACGTCGAGATCATGGACGAGGCCGGCAACATTCTGCCGTTCGGCGAGGTCGGCGAGATCGTCATCCGCGGTCCGAACGTGACCGCGGGTTACGAGAACAACGACAAGGCCAACGCCGAGGCTTTCACCCATGGCTGGTTCCGCACCGGCGACCAGGGTGTCAAGGACCAGGACGGTTACATTTCGCTCACCGGCCGTCTCAAAGAAATCATCAACCGCGGCGGCGAGAAGATCAGCCCGCGCGAGGTCGACGAGGTGTTTATGGACCACCCGGCCGTGCAGCAGGTGGTCACGTTCGCCATTCCTCATCCGAAACTGGGCGAGGAGGTGGGCGCTGTGGTGGTCCTGCGCGAAGGTCAGGCAGCGACTGACAAGGAGTTGCAGCAGTTTCTGGCAACGCGCCTGGCCGATTTCAAAGTGCCGAAGAAGATCCTGTTCATGGACGAGATCCCGAAAGGGGCCACCGGCAAATTGCAGCGCATCGGTCTCGCCCAAAAGCTGGGATTGGTTTAGCGCAATCGCTTTTAACAACGAGGAGAAAACAGTGAATAAGAGCCTGATTAAGGCCTTGGGTACGGCGTTCGTCGGCCTGGGTCTGTTGAGTGCCGCACCGATGGCAGCCGCTTGGGAGCCGTCAAAGCCGGTTGAGTTCGTGGTTCCTGCCGGTACTGGCGGTGGCGCTGACCAGATGGCACGTTTCATCCAGGGTGTTGTGCAAAAGAACAACCTGATGAAGCAGCCGATCATCGTCGTCAACCGCTCGGGTGGTGCCGGTGCCGAGGGTTTCGTTGACGTTCTGCACACCAAGAACAACCCGCACAAGATCATCATCAGCCTGTCGAACCTGTTCACCACGCCGCTGGCCACAGGTGTTCCGTTCGAATACGACGAATTCACCCCGATCGCGATGCTCGCGCTCGACCAGTTCATTCTCTGGGTGAACGCTGATTCGCCGTACAAGACCGCCAAGGACTACGTCGAGGCAATCAAGTCGTCGCCGGACGGCACCTTCAAGATGGCCGGCACTGGCTCCAAGCAAGAAGACCAGATCATCACCGTCAAGATGGAGAAGATCCTCGGCAAGAAGATCACCTACATCCCCTTCAAGGGAGGTGGTGACGTGGCGGTGCAGCTGGTCGGCAAGCACGTCAACTCGACCGTCAACAATCCGATCGAGGCCGAAAGCCACTGGCGTGCTGGCAAGCTGCGCGCGCTCTGCGTAATGGACGACGAGCCGCTGCCCTACAAGGAAAAGGTCACCACGACACAGTCTTGGGCAGACGTTCCGACTTGCAAGTCGGCTGGTCTTGACATCGATTACCTGATGCTGCGCGGCATTCTCGCCCCGCCCGGCCTCAAGCCCGACGAGGTCGCGTTCTACGTCGATCTGTTCAAGAAAGTACGTGCCACCCCCGAGTGGGCCGATTTCATGAACAAGGGTGCCTACAAGCAGCAGTTCATGACCGGCAAGGAGTACTCCGACTGGATGAAGGCCGCCAGTGCTGAGCACTTCAAGCTCATGAAGGAAGCCGGTTTCATCACCAAGTAATGGTTGTCCCGCGTCCGCGGGACCAGCAGGAGTCACCATGACGCAATCCACGCAGGCGGAGCCGACGCTCCGCCGGCGCGGCCCCGAATTGGGTGTCGCGCTGTTCCTTCTCGCCCTTGGCGGTCTGGTCATCTGGGACAGCCTCCGGGTGGGCATCGGCTGGGCCGATGACGGCCCGCAGTCGGGCTACTTCCCCTTCTACATTGGCTGTCTGTTGTCGGCATCGTCAGCCTTTACTGTGGTCCGCACCCTGCTGACCTGGCGTGCCCACGAAGAGGAGTTCGCCACCCACGACGAGCTGGCCAGCGTCATGCTCATGCTGTTTCCGCTGGTGATCTACATCGTGTGCGTGGTCGAGATCGGCCTGTATCTGCCGTCGATTGTGCTCATCGCCTTCTTCATGCGCCGGCATGGCAATTACGGCTGGTTGCGCTCATTGGCGGTGCCGCTGCTGACCATGGCGCTGTTCTATCTGATCTTTGAACGCTGGTTTCTCGTACCCCTGCCCAAGGGTCCGGTCGAAGCCCTGCTTGGTCTGTAAACGGAGCCCGCGATGGAAGAGATCAATAGCCTGATGCATGGCTTTTCGGTGGCGCTGACGCTGCCCAATATTGGCTTCATGCTGATCGGGATTTTTCTGGGTGTGCTGATCGGTGTACTGCCCGGACTGGGCGGCGCCAACGGCGTGGCCATTCTGCTGCCGCTCACGTTCACGATGCCGCCCACCTCGGCGATCATCATGCTCAGCTGCATCTACTGGGGCGCGTTGTTTGGCGGGGCGATTACCTCGATCCTGTTCAACATTCCGGGCGAGCCTTGGAGCGTGGCGACGACCTTCGACGGCTACCCGATGGCTCAGAAGGGCCGCGCTGGGCAGGCGCTCACAGCCGCCTTTACCTCGAGCTTTGTCGGCGCGCTGTTCGCTGTGCTGCTCATCACCTTTTTGTCGCCACTGGTGGCCAAGTTCGCGCTGCAATTCGGCCCAGCCGAATTCTTCGGCGTCTACCTGCTCACGTTCTGCGCATTTATCGGCATGAGCAAAGAGCCGCCGGTCAAGACGCTGGCGTCGATGATGCTGGGCTTCGCGCTGGCTGCGGTGGGCCTCGACACCGTCACCGGCACACTGCGCATGACCTTCGGCAGCACCGAGCTGCTCAACGGTTTTGACTTCCTGACTGCGGTCATCGGCTTGTTTGGCATCGGCGAGATTTTGCTGACTATGGAAGAAGGCCTTGCTTTCAAAGGCAAGAGCGCTGCCATCAAGTTCTCGGTGGTGTTGGAGACCTGGAAAGAGCTGCTGCACCACGGCAAGACCTTTGTCCGCAGCACCATTATCGGGTGCTGGATGGGCATCACCCCTGGCGGAGCCACGCCCGCCTCGTTCATGGCTTACGGCATGGCTCGTCGCTCGGCCAAGAACAAGGACGCCTTTGGCAAGGGCGAGATCGAGGGCGTGATTGCGCCAGAGACCGCGGCGCACGCTGCCGGCACTTCGGCGCTGTTGCCAATGCTCACCTTGGGCATTCCAGGCTCGCCGACCGCGGCCGTGTTGCTCGGTGGCCTGCTGATCTGGGGTCTGCAGCCCGGTCCGATGCTCTTCGTTGAGCAGAAAGATTTCGTCTGGGGCCTGATCGCGTCGATGTACCTGGGCAATCTGGTGGGTCTGTTTGTGGTGTTGACCACTGTGCCGTGGTGGGCCGCGATCCTGCGCATCCCTTTCACCATCATCGGGCCGATCATCATCGTCATCTGTGCGGTGGGGGCGTACACCGTCAACAACGCCATGATCGACGTCGTGTTGATGCTCGTGTTCGGTTTGCTTGGCTATCTGTTCAAGAAGCTTGAGTACCCCTTGGCGCCGTTGGTTCTGGCGCTGGTGTTGGGCAAGAGCGCCGAATCGAGCTTCCGTCAGGCGATGCTGTTGAGTGACGGCAGCGTGTCGATCTTCTGGTCGAACGCACTGGTCACCACGCTGGTGGTTCTGGCTCTGGGCCTGCTGTTCAGCCCTGCGGTCGCTTGGCTGCGTCATCGCGGCAAAGAGGCCCACTGATGCGTGTCACTGTAGTCGGGGCCGGCGCCATCGGCGGCTATCTGGCGGTGAGGCTGTCGCGGGCTGGTGCTGACGTCACCTGCATCGCGCGGGGCCCCAACTTGGCCGCAATCCAGCAAAAGGGTATGAGTCTGATCCTCGAGGACGGCACGGTCGAGGCTGCACCGAAGATCCGCGGCCTGCAGAACATGGCCGAGGCCGGTGAGCAGGACGTGGTGCTGGTTACCCTCAAGGCGCACCAGGTACAGGACGTCGCGCCACAGATGCGCGCGCTGTATGGTCCGAACACCATGGTTGTGACCATGCAGAACGGCATCCCCTGGTGGTACTTCCACAAGTTGGGTGGCGATTACGACGGGCGGCCAGTGACCAGCGTCGATCCGCAAGGCATCGTCGCCGCGAACCTCGAGGTCGACCGGGTGATCGGCGCGGTGGTGTACCCGGCCACCGAGCTGGTGGAGCCGGGTGTGGTGCAGCTGATCGAGGGCAACCGCTTTACTCTGGGCGAGCTGGACGGCTCGCGCAGCGAGCGGATCGAGGCGCTATCGGCGCTGATGATCGCTGCCGGATTCAAGAGTCCGGTGGCGCGCGACATCCGTGCAGAGATGTGGGTCAAGCTCTGGGGCAACCTGAGCTTTAATCCGATCAGCGCCCTGACTCATGCCACGCTGGAAGACATCTGCCGTCAGCCGCTCACCCGCGAGTTGGCCGCGACCATGATGACCGAAGCGCAGACGATCGCCGAGAAGCTGGGCATCGAGTTCAAGATCTCGCTGGACAAGCGAATCGCTGGCGCCGAGGCCGTGGGCGCGCACAAGACATCCATGTTGCAGGATGTGGAAGGTGGTCGCCCGCTGGAGTTGGAAGCCTTGGTGGGTTCGGTGCGCGAGCTTGGCCGCATCACGGGTACACCGACGCCTGCGATCGACGCGGTGTACGCCTTGGTGAGCCTGCTCGCGCAGACTTTGGCGACCCAGGGCGGCAAGCTGGCGGTCCAGTCGCGCTAGGCATTCGGCTTTACAAAGGGCAGCCGAGTCGATAGACTGCGCGGCTCTCTGGGGGGTATAGCTCAGCTGGGAGAGCGCTTGCATGGCATGCAAGAGGTCAGCGGTTCGATCCCGCTTACCTCCACCACGACGATCAAGAAGTCCCCATCGTCTAGAGGCCTAGGACATCG
>RFMI01000023.1 GCA_009927815.1 Betaproteobacteria bacterium
TCAACTGCTCGGGGGTATGGGTCTTCTCGCCCGTCAGGCGAAACAGCACGACCTTGCCGGCCTGTTTGCGCACAGCCTCCTCGGTCGCTGGCAAGCTGAGCAGCTGCCAGTCGTCGTGCGTCAGCGCTTGATCGACGATCAGCTGGGACGTCGAGGCCTCAGACACTGGCGACCTCCTGATCGGTCTTGCTACCGTAAACACCCGTCTTGAAGGGCGCGACGCCCAGACGGCGCACCGTATCAATGAAGCGCTCGTCGTGTGGCGCTCGGCCACATAGGTGTCGATCAAGCGAGTGATAACGCCCGGAATCTCGTCAGCAGCGAAGGACGGGCCGATCACGGTGCCGAGGCTGGCGTCCGAGCCCTGCTTGCCGCCGATGGTGATCTGGTACCACTCAGAGCCGTCCTTGTCGACGCCGAGGATGCCGATGTGGCCGACGTGGTGATGGCCGCAGGCGTTCATGCACCCTGAAATGTTGAGTTCGAGCTCGCCGATGTCGTGCAGGTAATCAAGGTCGTCAAAGGTCTGCTGGATGGCTTGCGCGATCGGGATGCTCTTGGCATTGGCCAGCGAGCAGAAATCGCCCCCTGGACAGCAGATGATGTCGGTGAGCAAGCCGACATTGGGCGTGGCCAAGCCGTTCTGGCGAGCCGCCTGCCAGAGCGTGTGCAGCTGACCGAGCTCGACATCGGTGAGGATGAGGTTCTGCTCGTGCGAGACGCGGATCTCGCCGAAACTGAACCGGTCGGCAAGCTCGGCGACGGCGTCCATCTGCACGTCAGTGGCGTCGCCCGGCGCGATACCCGTGGGCTTTAGCGACAGCGTGACCGCGCGATAACCGGGCTGCCGATGCGGGTGGACGCTGCGGCGCACCCAAGCGGCGAAGGCCGGATCGGTGGCAAGCGCGGCGTCAAACCCGGCGTCGTGTGCCGGCAAATCGCGGTAAGCCGGCGCCGTGAAATGCGCGCTCACGCGGTCGAATTCGGCGCGGGTGAGGGTATTGGGCCCATCTTTGAGGTTCGCCCACTCGGCCTCGACCTGGCGGGTGAACTCATCGGCGCCCAAAGCCTTCAACAAGATCTTGATGCGTGCTTTGTAGGCGTTGTCGCGACGACCGTGCAGGTTGTAGACGCGAATGATGGCTTCGCAGTAGGTGAGGATGTGCTGCCATTCGAGATGTGGGCGGATCATCTGGCCGAGGATTGGCGTACGGCCCAAACCGCCACCGGCCCAGACACGGGCGGCCACTTCGCCGGCGTCATCCCGATAGAACTCGAGACCGATATCGTGCATCTGCACCACGGCACGGTCTTGCAGTGACCCGCTGACGCTGATCTTGAACTTGCGCGGCAGCAGCGCGAATTCCGGATGAAAGGTGCTCCACTGTCGCAGGATCTCGGCCAGCGGACGCGGATCGATCACCTCGTCGGGCGCGACGCCAGCGAATTGGTCCGTGGTGATGTTGCGGATGCAGTTGCCTGAGGTCTGGATCGCGTGCATCTGTACGGTCGCCAGCTCGGCCAAGATGTCCGGCACCGACTCGACCGTTGGCCAGTTGAACTGGATGTTCTGGCGGGTGCTGAAATGGCCGTAGCCGCGGTCGTAGGTGCGTGCAACGTGCGCGAGCATGCGCATCTGCTGCGTGGAGAGCGTGCCGTACGGGATGGCCACCCGCAGCATCGGCGCGAGTCGCTGGATGTAGAGACCATTCTGCAGGCGCAGCGGACGGAACTCGTCCTCACTGAGTTCGCCGGCGAGGTAGCGCCGGGTCTGGTCCCGAAACTGGGCGACACGTTCGTCAACCAGAGCTTGGTCGTAGGAGTCGTATTGATACATGGGCAAACGGCACCGGCCTTGGCTGCCGCTTAGAGTCGCTGAAAAGCCGACTATTTTATCCGCTTGGCGACTCGGACAACGATGAATTTGCGCTAAGCCTCCGCCAGAAACGCAGAGGCCGCCCGCGGGCGGCCTGTTGCAGGGTCAAAGCGTCGGCTGTGGCAGAGATCAGCTCAGCGCAGCAACCGCGGCGGCATAGTCCGGCTCGTCGGCGATCTCCGGCACCAATTGGCTGTGCAGAACGTTGTCGTGTTCGTCAAGCACCAGTACGGCACGCGCAGTCAAGCCACGAATCGGGCCGTCGGTGATGTCGACACCGTAGTCGGCGTGAAACGCGTGGCCACGGAAAGTCGACAGCGTGTGGACGTTGTTGAGGCCTTCGGCACCGCAGAAGCGGCTCATCGCGAACGGCAGGTCAGCGGCGATCACCAGCACCACGGTGTTGTTCATGGCCGAGGCCTTTTCGTTGAACACGCGGGTCGACTTTTGGCAGGTCGGGGTGTCGAGGCTCGGCACGATGTTGAGCACTTTGCGCTTGCCGGCAAAATCCTTCAGCGACACGTCGGCGAGGTCTTTGTTGGTGAGCGTGAAATCCGGGGCCTTGCTGCCTTTGGCCGGAACGGCGCCGTTGAGGTGCAACGGGTTGCCTTGCAGGGTGACGGTGGTCATGGTGGGGTCCTTGATCAGTGATTTGAGGTGGATCAGAGCACCGCTGCCATGGCCGAAGCCACAGCGCCGATGTTCTTCGAATTGAGCGCAGCCAAGCAAATGCGGCCGGTGCCTACGGCGTAAATGGCGAACTCCTCGCGCAGGCGATCGACTTGCGCCGACGACAATCCGGTGTAGCTAAACATGCCGCGCTGCGCCGTAATGAAACCAAAATCCTGCTGTACGCCGGCCGCCGCCAGCTTGTGCACCAGCTGCTGACGCATCTCGCGGATACGCACCCGCATCTGCCCAAGTTCGGCTTCCCACGAAGCGCGAAGTTCCGGCGTGGCCAGTACCGCGGCCACCACCGAGCCGCCGTGGGTCGGCGGGTTGGAATAGTTGGTGCGGATCACCCGCTTGAGCTGCGACAGCACCCGCGCCGTCTCGTCGGCGTCAGCGGTGACGATGGTCAGGGCGCCGACACGCTCGCCGTACAGCGAGAAGCTCTTGCTAAACGAGCTCGAGATGAAGAACTGCTGGCCAGACGCGGCAAATGCGCGCACCGCCACTGCGTCGGCCTCGATGCCGTCGGCAAAGCCCTGGTAAGCCATATCGAGGAAGGGCACCAGACCGCCGGCCTTGCAGATGGCCACCACTTCACCCCATTGCGCGGCGTCGAGATCGGCACCGGTGGGGTTGTGGCAGCAGGCGTGCAAAACAACCACGCTGCCGGGAGTCAGGCGTTCCAGCGTGGCCCGCATCGCCGGAAAGTCGACGCCACGGGTGTTGCCATCAAAATAAGGGTAGGTGGCGACGCCAAAACCGGCGGCCTCGAACAAGGCGCGGTGGTTCTCCCAGCTCGGGTCCGAGATGTAGACGGTGGCGTGCGGGTTAAAGCGGTGCAGCAGGTCGGCGCCGATCTTGAGGGCGCCAGTGCCACCGAGCGCTTGCGCAGTCACCAAGCGCTTGTCGCCGGCCAGCGTCGAGCCCTCGCCGAACAGCAGGTTTTGCACGGCGTTGTTGTAGGCGACCGCGCCCTCGATCGGTTGATAGCCACGCGGCGGCTGGGCAGCCAGGCGAGCGGCTTCGGCATCGCGCACAGCCGCCAGCAGCGGAATCTTGCCGTTGTCGTCGTAATACACACCGACGCCAAGGTTGACCTTGTTCGCCCGGGCGTCGGCGTTAAACGCCTCGGTTAGGCCAAGGATAGGGTCGCGCGGCGCGAGTTCGACGTCGGCGAAGAGTGATGCGCTCATTCGGGCTCCATAAAGCGAGGGTGACGGACAGGGTGCACCGACCGCTTGCAGCGCATACACTGAGGGGTCGCGTTGCACAATGGTGCGGCGCGCAATTGTAGCAGCAGCCGCGCCGCCACCGTTGGCGCAACCCCACACGCCGCGTCGCGGTCTGAGCTCATATGAACCATCCGCACAGCGACATTCAGCCCGCCCCGATCGTCGAATTCCCAGGCAGTCCGTATCGCCTCCACCAGCCTTTCCCGCCGGCCGGCGACCAGCCCGCCGCGATCCAGAAGCTGACCGAGGGCATCGAGGACGGGCTCGCCTTCCAGACCCTGCTGGGGGTGACTGGCTCGGGCAAGACGTACACCATGGCCAATGTGATCGCCCGATTGGGGCGACCGGCCATCGTCATGGCGCCGAACAAGACACTCGCCGCGCAGCTGTACTCGGAATTTCGCGAGTTCTTCCCGCACAACGCCGTTGAGTACTTTGTCAGCTACTACGACTATTACCAGCCCGAGGCCTACGTCCCGAGCAAGGATCTGTTCATTGAGAAGGACAGCGCGGTCAATGAGCACATCGAGCAGATGCGGCTGTCGGCCACAAAAAGCCTGATGGAGCGGCGTGACGTGGTCATCGTGGCCACCGTCAGCGCGATCTACGGCATCGGCGACCCGACCGACTACCACGACATGATCCTGCACCTGAAAGAGGGGCAGAAGCTCGATCAGCGCGAGATCCTCAAGCGGCTGGCGACGATGCAATACCACCGCGCCGACCTCGACTTCCGGCGCGGGCATTTCCGCGTGCGCGGCGAGGTGATCGACATCTTCCCGGCGGAGAACAGCGAGCACGCCTTGCGGGTGACCTTGTTCGACGACGAGGTCGAGTCGCTGACGCTGTTCGACCCACTCACCGGCGCCATCGAGCAGCGCCTCGGTCGCTTCACCGTCTACCCCAGCAGCCACTATGTGACGCCGCGCAGCACCACCTTGCGGGCGATCGAAACCATCAAAGTCGAGATGCGCGAGCGCATCGACTTTTTCAACCGCGAAGGCAAGCTGGTCGAGGCACAGCGCATCGAGCAGCGCACGCGGTTCGACTTGGAGATGCTCAACGAACTGGGCTTCTGCAAGGGCATCGAGAACTACTCGCGGCACTTGTCGGGCCACGCGCCCGGCGACCCGCCGCCGACGCTGATCGACTACCTGCCGCGCGACACGCTGATGGTCTTCGACGAGAGCCACGTCACCGTCCCGCAGATTGGCGGCATGTACAAGGGCGACCGCTCGCGCAAGGAGAACTTGGTCGACTACGGCTTCCGGCTGCCCAGCGCCATGGACAACCGCCCGCTCAAATGGGAAGAGTTCGAAGGCAAGATGCGCCAGAGCGTGTTTGTCTCGGCGACACCTGCGAATTACGAGAAAGCGCGCAGCGCGCAGACGGTCGAGCAGCTGGTGCGACCCACGGGGCTGGTCGATCCAGTGATCATCGTGCGACCAGCCACCTCGCAGGTGGACGACCTGCTTGGCGAGTTGAAGCTGCGCATCGATATCGGCGAACGATCGCTGGTGACAGTGCTGACCAAACGCATGGCCGAGGACCTCACCGAGTTTCTCGACGAGGCCGGCCTGCGCGTGCGTTACCTGCACTCCGATATTGATACGGTCGAGCGCGTCGAGATCATTCGCGACTTGCGTCTAGGTTGTTCGACGTGCTAATCGGTATCAACCTATTGCGAGAGGGCCTTGATATTCCAGAGGTGTCCTTGGTGGCTATTCTCGACGCCGACAAGGAAGGCTTTTTGCGCTCGGAACGTAGCCTGATCCAAACCATCGGTCGCGCGGCGCGCCACCTCAACGGCACGGCCATCCTGTATGCCGACCGAATGACCGATTCGCTACAGCGCGCCATCGGCGAAACTGAGCGCCGTCGTCAACGCCAGCTCGATTTCAATGTGGAACACGGCATCACCGCGCGCGGCGTCGCCAAGCCGATCAAGGACATCATCGACGGCGTCTACGGCGAGGACAACAACCCGCGCAAGGGCCCCAAGGGCAGTCGCAAGGGCACCGCGCCAGGAGCCGATCTGCACGGTGCGGCCCTCGAAAAAGAGATCAAGCGGGTCGAAAAGGACATGCTCGCCGCCGCCCGCAACCTCGAGTTCGAGACCGCGGCGCAGTTGCGCGACCAGTTGCGCGGTTTGCGCGAACGGATGCTGGCTGAATAGCCGCGACGGGCGGCCAATGGCGACGCGGCCATGAGGCCGCTGGCGCCACTCACCGTCGAGTTACGCGAGTCGAACTGGCCGTCGCGATTGGCTGCGATCCTGATCGCCGCCACCGGGCTGGCCTGTTGCGTAACCGCGGGACCTGCGTCTTGGTTTGCCGCACCGCTGCTGGCCGTGGCTGCCGGCGGCATGCTGTGGCAGCGGCGTCAGGCGCCGTCGGTCTGGCGCCTGACCGTATTCCCTGACACCGGCATCGAAGCCATCGAGACCGGATCGGGTGAAGTGGTGCAGGGCCGCGTGGCCGACAGCAGCCTGGTCACCGAGCGCTGCATCGCCTTGACCGTCGTCAGCGAGCAGCGGCCTCTGCGACTGGTGCTTACGGCCGAATCGGCGGGCGCCGACGACTTGCGTCGCTTGCGTCTGCGCTTGCGCCTCAACCAGAGCGCGCCGTCGGCGGCGCGATGACCGTATCGGCAGCCCGATCGGCCAGTTCCGGGTGGTCGCGGTTGAAATGTAGGCCGCGGCTCTCGTTGCGCAGCTGCGCCGAACGGACGATCAGACTCGCGACTTCGGCGACATTGCGTAGTTCGAGCAGATCGTTATCGATGCGATGACGCGCGTAGTAGTCGCCGATCTCGCGTTTGAGCGCGTCGAGGCGAGCGGCCGCCAACGCGAGACGTTCATCCGAGCGCACGATGCCCACCAGATCCCACATCAGGCGGCGGATCGCATCCCAGTTATGGGCCACCAGCACGGTCTCCTCGGCTTCGACCACCCGACTGTGATCCCAGACCGGAACCGCCGGTAAGGCCTGCGGCGCCTGCGCCAGAATATCGGCCGCGGCCGCCTCGCCGAGCACCAGACACTCGAGCAGCGAGTTGCTGGCGAGTCGGTTGGCGCCATGCAAGCCGGTACAAGCGACTTCGCCGACGGCATACAGGCCGGGCACATCGGTGCGCGCATCGAGATCGGTCAGCACGCCGCCGCAGCTGTAATGCGCTGCCGGCACCACTGGGATTGCTTGCACGGCCATGTCGATGCCCAGCTCCAGACAGCGGGCGTCGATGGTCGGAAAGTGTTCTTGCAGAAAAGCCCGGCTGTGGTGCGTCATGTCGAGCGCCACGCAGTCGATGCCGCGCGTCTTCATCTCGAAATCGATGGCCCGAGCGACGATGTCTCGCGGTGCCAGCTCAGCCCGCGGGTCGTGGTCTGGCATGAAGCGATGGCCATCCGGCAGGACCAAGTGCCCGCCTTCTCCACGCAGGGCTTCGCTGATCAAAAAGCTCTTTGCGTGAGGGTGATACAGGCAGGTGGGATGAAACTGAATGAATTCCAGGTTGGCGATGCGACAGCCAGCCCGCCAAGCAATCGCAACACCGTCACCGGTCGCCACATCGGGATTGGTGGTGTACAGGTAGACCTTGCCGACCCCGCCGGTGGCGAGGATCACCGCAGACGCACGCAGCGCCTCGACCTCGCCACTCTGGCGATCGAGAACATACGCGCCGACAACGCGGTCTTTGGATTCGCCCAAACGGGCGCTGGTCACCAGGTCGATGGCGACGCGCTGTTCAAGCACGCGAATGTTCGGGTGGCTGAGGATGCGATGCTCAAGCGTCTGCTGAACGGCACGGCCCGTGCTGTCGGCAACATGGACAATCCGGCGCGCACTGTGCCCGCCCTCGCGACCGAGGTGTAAGCCGCCGCCGGCGTGGTCAGCTGTAAAAGCCACGCCCTGCGACTCAAGCCAGCGGATCACTGCTGGCGCGCGATTGGCAACGCGCTCCACCGCATCGCGGCGACAGAGTCCGGCGCCTGCCACCAGCGTGTCCTCAATGTGCGACTCGACCGAATCCTCGCGGGCCATGGCCGCAGCGATGCCGCCCTGGGCCCAGGCGCTGGAGCCATCAAGCAAGGCGCCCTTGGTGACGATGGTCACGCGACGGTGGTCAGCGAGGTGCAGCGCGGAAACGAGTCCAGCGAGTCCGCTGCCGAGAATCAGCACGTCAGAGTCGAGAGGCGGGGAGGGCGGCATGCTTGGCCAAGGGGCAAAACGCCAGTCTAGGACAAAGCGCGGCGCGGGCGCAGACCCACCGTTATACTTGGCTCTCCGGTTCGACATTGAGCCGACAGCACAGTCCGACGAATGACAAGCGCCAATCCCAATGAGTGACCGCGAGATCGACCAACAGCTGGTCGAGCGCGCCCAGCGCGGCGACAAGCGCGCCTTCGACCTCCTGGTGACCAAGTACCAGCGCAAGCTGGGTCGCCTGCTGTCGCGCTTCATTCGCGATCCCGCCGAGGTCGAGGACGTCGCGCAGGAGGCGTTCATCAAGGCGTACCGGGCATTGCCCAACTTTCGCGGCGAGAGCGCGTTCTACACCTGGCTATACCGGATTGGCATCAATACGGCCAAGAATTACTTGGTCGCGATGGGGCGGCGTGCCCCGACGTCGACCGATTTCGATTCGGAGGAAGCCGAGAATTTCGAGTCGGCTGATGGCCTGCGCGACGTCAACACGCCCGAATCGCTGATGGCGACGCGTCAAATCGCTGAAACAGTGAACGAAGCGATGGAAGCGTTGCCAGAGGACTTGAAGACGGCCATCGTGCTGCGCGAAATCGAGGGTTTGAGCTACGAAGAGATCGCCAGCGTGATGGATTGTCCGATCGGCACTGTGCGGTCGCGCATTTTTCGGGCGCGCGAGGCCATCGCCGAGCGTTTGCGCCCACTGTTGGGCACCAGCAAAGACCAGAGGTGGTGAGATGAATGAACGATTGTCGGCATTGATGGATGGCGAGCTGGACGGCCTCGAAGCGGACCTCGCCCTGCGCAGCTTGAAGCAGGAGGATGCCCGCGGCGATTGGGAGTCCTGGCACCTGATTGGCGACGTGCTGCGCGGTGATCACGGCTGTTCGGTGGCGGCTCGCGTGTCGCAACGCTTGGCTGAAGAACCGACCGTGTTCGCGCCCCGTCCGCTGCTCAACCAGCAGGCACGCAGCGTCGCCTTGTCGGCTGCTGCGTCGGTCGCGGCGGTGGCGGTGGTCGGCTACCTGGCGCTGACTACGGCCGGCGGTCAAACACAGGACCGCTACGACGTCCGGCAGGTGCGTCTCGCCCCGCAGGCCGCGCCGGTACTCGCCGACTACATGGCGCTGCACCAAGGCGAGGTGCGCAACATCGGCATGGATGGCTACGACCGTCTCGCGGAGGCGGCACGCTGATGCGCCTTCCGGTTTTGCTGCTCGCCTTTTGGAGCAGCGCGGTTCTCGCCGAACCTGCCAGCGAGGGCAGCGAGTGGCTGCTTCGTATGGCTTCGGCGTCGCGCGAGGTCAGCTTCGTGGGTACATTCATGTACCAGCGGGGCGATTTCAACGAGACCACGCGCATCGCCCACCGCAGCGAGTCTGGTCAGAGCATCGACCACCTCGAGACCTGAGCGGCCGGCAGCGCGAGATTGTGCGCGTTGGCCAGGACGTCACGTGGTACATGCCGGAGAGCAAGACCGTACGCACCGAGCGTCAGTCCTATCGGCGCTTCTTCCCTGATCTGTTCGGCCCAGAGCGCGCGCGAACCGTGTCTCAGTTTTACGAGATCAGCCGCGCCGGCACGGATCGGTGGCAGGCTACGACTGCGTCAACTACGTGCTCACGCCGAAAGACAACTTTCGGTATCGCCAGTCGATCTGCGCCGAGACCAAGACGTGGCTGCCCCTACGCGTGGCCACCGTGAACGAGCGCCAAGACCGCTTGGAGACTTTCGCCTTCTCCCAGTTGCAGCTGCTGCCTAAGATCGACCCCAATGATTTGCGGGTCCGCAACCCGGACACATCGGGATGGACTCAAGAATCAGCGGCCCAAGCGGCCGACCCCGCATTCGGCAACTGGTTTTTCCGCGAACTGCCAGCGGGATTCGCCATGGTTTCGGAGAGCCAACGGGTCATGCCGGGACGACCACAACCCGTCATTCACAAGGTGTTGAGCGACGGCATGGTGTGGGTATCCGTCTTCATCGAGCCGCTGAGCAACACGCCGGCCATGGGCCGGGGCTTGTCCCAGCAGGGTGGTGCCAACGCCTACTCCCGGCCGATCGGCAATCACCACGTCACCGTGGTGGGCTTGGTGCCAGTGCAAACCCTCGTGCTGATTGGTGGCGCGTTGACCCAGCGAAACGCCGCGCCGTAAAGACTGCACCTCGAGCGCGTCGGAACCTCGCGCTTGAAATTTCAGCTCTTGAGCCCATTTAAGTTTTCGCCATAACCCGTTCTGAACATTGAGTTAATCCATGAGCCAGATCCGAGACACAATGAGTATCCGCAACCTTATAATCGCCGCCATGCTGGCGTGTGCTCCGCTCGCCCAAAGCGTGGCTGCAGTGCTGCCCGATTTCGCCGATCTGGTCGAGAAGCAGGGTCCCAGCGTCGTTAACATCAGCACCACGACCACGGTTCGGCCGGATGCGCGCGGACCGCAAATGCCCAACATCCCGGAAGACGACCCGGCGTTCGACATGTTCCGCCGATTCTTTCCGGGCCCCAACGGTGGCATGCCCGGTCAGCCCCGCGAACAGGAGTCGCACAGCCTCGGCTCGGGGTTCGTCATCAACGCCGATGGGTACATCCTCACCAATGCGCACGTGGTTGACGGCGCTGACGAAGTGGTGGTCAAGCTGTCGGACAAGCGCGAGTTCAAGGCCCGCGTGATCGGCGCGGACAAGCGCACCGACGTCGCGCTGATCCGCATTGATGGCAAGAATCTGCCGCAAGTCTCATTGGGCGACCCGGGCAAGCTTCGTGTCGGCGAGTGGGTCCTCGCCATCGGTTCGCCATTCGGCTTCGAGAGCACCGTGACGGCAGGCATCGTTAGCGCAAAAGGGCGCTCACTGCCGCAAGAGAATTTCGTCCCCTTCATCCAGACTGACGTGGCCATCAACCCAGGAAACTCGGGTGGACCGCTGTTCAACATGAAGGGCGAAGTAGTCGGCATCAATTCGCAGATCTACAGCCGCACCGGCGGCTTTATGGGTCTGTCGTTCGCCATCCCGATCGACGTCGCCATGGACATCGCTGAGCAGCTCAAGAGCAACGGCAAAGTGACGCGCGGCCGTATCGGCGTGGTCATCCAAGAAGTCACCAAGGAATTGGCCGAAACCTTCGGTTTGAGCAAGCCTGCCGGCGCGCTGGTGTCTGCCGTCGATCCCGACGGTCCGGCGGCGAAAGCTGGCGTCGAAGCGGGTGACATCATCCTGAAATTCAACGGCAAGGCGATCTCGACCAGCGGGGACCTGCCGCGCACGGTCGCCAGCGTCAAACCGGGCAGCCGAGGCACCGTGCAGGTCTGGCGCAAAGGAGCCGCGCGCGAGTTCAACGTCGCGGTCGCCGAGCTCAATGACGACGACGGCGCGCCGCAACGTGCTCAACAGCGCAAGCGCAACGATAAATCGCCGCAGAACATCGGCCGCTTGGGTTTGGGCTTAAGCGAACTCAACCCCAACAGCCGTCGCCAAGCCGATGTTAAGTCGGGGGTAATGGTCGAAGAGGTTTTGCAGGGCGGGCAAGCCGCGCGGGCCGGGCTGCGTCGGGGCGATGTGATCGTTCAGGTCAACGATCAGGATGTGAAATCGATCGAGCAGTTCAACGGACTGTTGACGCAATTCGAGAAGCGCAAACGCGTAGCCTTGTTGGTCAAGCGCGGAGAGGGAACCTTGTTCTTGCCATTGCAGTTGGCTGAGGGCAACTGACAGCCATCGTGGGCTGACCAAACAGCCGGCTTGAGCGCCGGCTGTTTCTGGGCCCCATGTTGCGCATAATG
>RFMI01000004.1 GCA_009927815.1 Betaproteobacteria bacterium
GCACCCCATCATTTAACCTTCCGGCACCGGGCAGGCGTCACACCCTATACGTCCACTTTCGTGTTTGCAGAGTGCTGTGTTTTTATTAAACAGTCGCAGCCACCATTTCACTGCAACCCCATCGGCCTTCGTCCGCGAGGGACTACAACCTACCGGGGCGCACCTTCTCCCGAAGTTACGGTGCTAATTTGCCGAGTTCCTTCACCCGAGTTCTCTCAAGCGCCTTAGGATTCTCACCCTGCCCACCTGTGTCGGTTTGCGGTACGGTCTATCTCAAACTGAAGCTTAGTGGCTTTTCTTGGAAGCTTGGTATCAGTCACTTCGCAGACAAGTCTGCTCGTCATCACGCCTCGACGTTGACCCCCCGGATTTGCCTAAGGGATCCGCCTACACGCTTAAACCGGGACGTCCAACACCCGGATGACCTAACCTTCTCCGTCCCCACATCGCATTTGAGACAGGTATCGGAATATTGACCGATTTCCCATCGACTACGCTTTTCAGCCTCGCCTTAGGGGCCGACTCACCCTGCGCCGATGAACGTTGCGCAGGAAACCTTGGGCTTTCGGCGAACGAGCTTTTCACTCGTTTTATCGCTACTCATGTCAGCATTCGCACTTCGGATACCTCCAGCAGCCCTTACGAGCCACCTTCACAGGCTTACCGAACGCTCTCCTACCATACGTACAAGTACGTATCCGCAGCTTCGGTGCGTGGTTTGAGCCCCGTTACATCTTCCGCGCAGGACGACTCGACTAGTGAGCTATTACGCTTTCTTTAAAGGGTGGCTGCTTCTAAGCCAACCTCCTAGCTGTCTGTGCCTTCCCACATCGTTTTCCACTTAACCACGTCTTTGGGACCTTAGCTGGCGGTCTGGGTTGTTTCCCTCTCGACACCGGACGTTAGCACCCGATGTCTGTCTCCCGTGAACCCACTCCTCGGTATTCAGAGTTTGCAATGGTTTGGTAACCAGCAATAGGCCCCTAGCCATAACAGTGCTTTACCCCCGAGGGTGTATCACGAGGCACTACCTAAATAGTTTTCGGAGAGAACCAGCTATTTCCAGATTTGTTTAGCCTTTCACCCCTATCCACAGCTCATCCCCTAATTTTTCAACATTAGTGGGTTCGGACCTCCAGTGCGTGTTACCGCACCTTCATCCTGGCCATGGATAGATCATCTGGTTTCGGGTCTACACCCAGCGACTGAACGCCCTGTTCAGACTCGCTTTCGCTACGCCTCCCCTATTCGGTTAAGCTCGCCACTGAATGTAAGTCGCTGACCCATTATACAAAAGGTACGCAGTCACCCCGGAGGGCTCCCACTG
>RFMI01000037.1 GCA_009927815.1 Betaproteobacteria bacterium
GGCGGCCAAATTCGAGCTGGTCGAGATCAAACCGCCCGCACCCAGCGCAGCCTGACACACAAGGAAACTACCGGTGGCCGATGGTCCTTTTGATACGTCCACCCTGGCCAACGCCTTGTGGAATGCCTTTGGCGAGACCCGCCCGTCCTTGGTGCTGCGCTGCGAAGATGGACGCGTGCTGCTCGCGAACCCAGCGGCTTGCTCGATGCTCGCGTTCGACGCCACCGAAATCACGGAAAAGACGCTTGAAGACCTGCACGTCGAGTTCGAACTCGACCTGATCGAGCGTCGCCGCGACTTGGCGATCGGCAAGCGTGCGAGCGGTGAACTCATGCTCACCGGCGGCGATGGCGAGTCGCACTGGCTGCACTTTGACAGCGTCGCGATTCCCCCGCTCGATGGCGTCGAATGCCGCTTGCTGGTCGGGCGCGATTGCACCCACGAGATCGCGAATCGGGTCGAAAGCGAGGGCAAGCTCTCCGCGGTCAACCGTGGTCAGGCACTGGCCGAATACGACCTCGAAGGCAAGCTGATCGCCGCCAACGAGATCTTCCTGACCCTGATGCTGGGCTCACTCGACGAGATGCTCGGCGTCGGCCACAACGAGATCTGCGACCCCAACTTTGCCGCCAGCGACGAGTACAGCGAATGGTGGGAAATGCTCTGCATGGGCGAGGTCGACGAAGGCGAGCGCTGCTACCGCAATCGTGAAGGCCGCGAGATCTGGCTGCGCGAGGTCTACAACCCAATCTTTGGCGTCGACGGCCGTCCGTTCAAGATCCTGCAAGCAGCACTCGACGTCACCCAAGCCAAGCTGTCGCAGTGCAAGCTCGCCGATAGCATCAACTACTCAAGCCGTATCCAGGGCGCGATGCACGCGCGTTCGCGGCAGGTGCTCGAGGAAGAATTGCCCGACCGCCATTGCCTGATCTGGATGCCGCGCGACATCGTCGGCGGCGACTGCTTCTATGTGCGCTCAGTGGCCGGTCGCCTCTGGGCCTGCCTATTTGACTGCACCGGCCACGGCGTGCCGGGCGCCTTCCTGACTTCGATCGTGGTGTCTGAGTGCGACCGCATCCTCGCTTTGCACGAGAACCTCGCGCCGGGCGAATTCTTGTCCCACCTGCACCAGCGCATCAAGGTGGTGCTCAATCAGATTCATGAGGTGCGCGGCGACAACGATGTTGACGATGGTTTGGATGCGGTGGCGATCTGCCTCGACCGCGCGCAAAACCTCGCCTACATCGCCAGCGCCGAACTGCCGGTATTTGTCTTCGTGGGCGACGCCGAACCGCGCACCCTCAAGCCGACCAAAGCCGGCGTGGGCTACCGGCACGTCGCCATGGATACCCAGTGGTCGACCCACATCCTGCCGATCGAGGCGGGAATGCGCATCTTCTCCGCCACCGACGGCATCTACGACCAGGTTGGCGGGGAGTATCAAGTGGGATTCGGCGTACGGCGCTTTGCCAAGACGCTCCACGAACATGGTCAGGAGCCCATCGCCACACAGGGTGAGTCGACCATGCGCGACTTCATCGCTTACCAAGGCTCGCAACATCGTCGGGATGACTTCGCCTTTGTCGGGCTGCAGGCTGGTTAAGCCCCCCAGGTGATGGCAAACTGCCGAGACTGTCGGTGTATGGCCCATGTCAATCATGCAGGAGCACGCAATCAATGACCGGCACTACAGCAGTTGAACCGCGCATCGTGGCTCTGGCCAAAGCTGCCGAACTTCACGTTGATTTGGCTCGCCGCCAAGGCGACGCTGCTTCGATGGAGCTGATGCAGGGCTTTTCGGCAGCCATGGCGCTGCTGCGTAAGTTCGACGGCTCGCCTGAGTCCGTCAAACAATTGAAGACGCAGCTTGAGGGACTGATGCCTGTCCTGCAAAACCAGGACCGCGTCAGCCAGACGCTCGAGCTCGGCATGCTTGCCTTGGCAGGCATCCACACCGGATCCGACCCCTCGGCCACACTGGACAACGTAACTCGCCGCTCACGCGGGGTCCAGCCCGAACTCGCACCGAAGCTTGCTGAGTTGGCCAAGATCGAAGGGACTGCCTGATGGCCAAGACCGTACTCATCGTCGACGATTCGGCGTCGCTGCGGATGGTGGTCAACACCGCCCTGACTGGCGCCGGTTACGAGGTCCTCGAAGCCGACGACGGCCCGCCCGCACTAGAGCTGCTCGACGGCCGCAAGATCAATCTGGTGGTCTGCGACATCAATATGCCGCTGATGGACGGCCTCACGGTGGTCAAAACCATGAAAGAGCGCCCAAGTACCGCTTCACGCCGGTGATCATGCTCACCACCGAGTGGACCGACGAGATGAAAATGAAGGGCAAAGAGGTGGGCGCCAAGGGCTGGCTGGTCAAACCCTTCAAGCCCGAGCAGTTGCTCGCCGCCGTGGCCAAGATGATCCTCCCCTAAGGAGCCGACGATGTCTCTTGAACTGACTGACGGGCGTGTGGTGTGGACCTTGCCGAGCGAGGTCAACATCTACAGCGTGGCCGAACTCAAGACCTCGATGAACGCCGCACTGGTGCAAAAGCGCGACGTCGTCTGCCAGATGAAGCAGGTCGAGGACTTCGACGGCGCTGGGTTGCAATTTTTGATGGCCGGCCGCGAATTCGCCGCGCAGCAGAACTGCGGTTTCGCGGTCTCGAAGCCCGGCCCGGACGTGGTCGACGCGCTGCAGGCCATGGGCCTGTCCAACATGATCGGAGAGTGAGCGATGAATCTCGACGCCGCATTGGCCGCCTTTGAGGACGAAGCCCGCGAACTGCTGACCGACATGGAATCGAGCCTGCTCTCCATCGAAGGTGGACAGGCAGAGGCTGGAGCGATCAACGCCATCTTCCGTGCCGCGCACACGATCAAGGGTTCGAGTGGCATGTTCGGGCTTGATAGCGTGGTGGCGTTCACCCACCACGTCGAGAGCCTGATGGATGACGTGCGTAATGGAACCACCCAGCTCACTACCGAGATGGTGAGTCTGCTGCTCAAGTGCGGTGACCACATTGGCTTTCTGATCAACGAGGCACTGGGCCGCGTACCGCGCGGCGAAACCGAAGCCCAGCGCGAAACGGTGCTGCTGGCCGGCCTCGCCGCCTTCTTGGGCGACGCGCATGCACCAGCAGACGCGCCTCACGCGAACGAAGCTCCCGCAGCAGGTTCTGGCGGACCGTCACAGCCGGCGCCGACGGCTCCGTCCGGCGGAGACAACGACGGTTTCCACGTCCGCGTGCACTTTGGCACCGGCGTGTTCGGCGAGGGCATGGACCCGCTGTCGTTCATTCGCTATCTGGCCACCTTGGGCACTGTGCACTGGGTGCACAGCGATCTGGTTGAGCTCGGCACGATGGAGACGTTCGACCCCGAGGCCTGCTACATCCGCACCGAGTTGGTGATCTCCGGGAAGCTCGACGAGGACTCGATTCGCGCGGCGTTCGAGTTCATCGAAGACCAGTGCGATCTCACGATCACGCCCTGCGTCTGCGCACTCACCACCGAACCGGGAAGCGTTCCATCTGCGACGGCGACAGAACCGGCGCAGGCCGTTACCGCAGCAGCCACTCCTGCAGCTGCCGCGCCCCCCAAGCCAGCCGCCCCGGCCGTGCCGACAGCAGGCGCCAAGGCGGCTGCGCCGGCCGTACCCGCTGACAGCGGTGCAAAAGCCGACGCCAAATCGGCGGACAACAAATTCCTGCGGGTTGAGGCCGACAAACTCGACCAGCTCATCAACTTGATCGGCGAGCTCGTGATTGCCGGCGCATCCAGCACCCTCATCGCCAACAGCCTGCGCAGCCAGGAGATGATGGAGGCCACCTCCAACGTCTCGACCCTGGTCGAGGCGATTCGCGACACCGCGCTCAATCTGCGGATGGTGCAGATCGGCGCCACGTTCAGCCGCTTCCAGCGTGTGGTTCGCGACCTCAGCCAGGAACTCGGCAAAGAGATCGACCTGCAGATCAGCGGGGCCGACACCGAGCTTGACAAATCGGTGGTCGAAAAGATCGCCGACCCGCTCACCCACCTGGTGCGCAACTCGCTCGACCACGGCATTGAAAGTCGTGAGCGGCGGATCGAAGCGGGCAAGTCGGTGGTCGGCATTCTGCAACTGCACGCCTACCATGAGTCCGGCAGCATCGTCATCGAAGTCGCCGACGACGGCGGCGGTCTCAACCTCGACAAGATCAAAGCCAAGGCCATCGAACGCGGGCTCATCACACCCAACGCCTCGTTGACGCCGCGCGAGATCCAGAACCTCATCTTCGAACCTGGCTTCTCGACTGCCGATGCCGTCACCAACCTGTCCGGCCGCGGCGTCGGGATGGACGTGGTCCGCCAGAACATCCAGAGCCTGCGCGGCACCATCGAGCTCGACAGCGAACTCGGCGTAGGCACCATCACCCGCATCCGCTTGCCGCTCACGTTGGCGATCATCGACGGCTTCCTGGTGGGCGTCGGTGACGGTCCTACGTGGTGCCCTTGAGCATGGTCGTGGAGTGCGTTGAACTCAGCCGTGCCGACGTCGAGGCGAACACCGGTCGCAACTACATCAACCTGCGCGGCGAGGTGTTGCCGTTTATCCGCCTGCGCGACATGTTCGAAAAGAACGACCAACCGGTCGGCCGCCAGAACATCGTCGTGGTCAATTACGCCGGGCGGTCTGCCGGACTTGTGGTCGACGAGCTGCTCGGCGACTTCCAGACCGTGATCAAGCCGCTGGGGCCCCTATTCAGCTCGGTGCGCGGCATCAGCGGCTCGACCATCCTCGGCAGCGGCGAGGTCGCGCTGATTTTGGATGTGCCGGCTCTGGTTGAACTGGCGACCCGCATGGAACTGCATGACACGGCCCTACTGGAAAAGGAGACCGCATGAACACCACTGCCGACATCGACAGCTCAGTGTCGCGCGAGTCAGCCGCCGGCAATTTTAGCGACACCGCCCAGTTTCTGACCTTCTCATTGGGACAGGAAACCCTGGGGCTCAACATCCTGACCATCAAAGAAATCATCGAATACGGGCGCCTCACCGCCGTGCCGCAGATGCCGCGTTTCATAGAGGGCGTGATCAACCTGCGCGGGCGCGTGGTGCCAGTCGTCAATCTCGCCCTGCGCATGGGCAAATCGCCCACGCCCCCGCAAAAGCGCACGTGCATCGTCATCATCGAAGTGGCGAACGGCAGCAATTCGCATGATGTGGGCGTGGTGGTCGACAGTGTCAGCGAAGTCTTGGACATCCCCGCCAACCGCATCGAGCCGGCGCCCGCCTTTGGCGCCCGGTTGCGCACCGATTTCATCCGCGGCATGGCCAAGGTCGGCGACGCCTTCGTCATTTTGGTCAATGCTGACAAGGTGCTGTCGATCGACGAGATGGCCAGTATCGCAAGCGGCATCAATGGACATCTTGAGCTCGCCGAGGGGAGCGCCAACTGAGTGCGTTCGCTGTTGTCGATCCTGAGCTGAGTGATCGGGATTTCCAAGAGTTCAGACGACTGATTCACGAACTGTCCGGAATCTATCTCGCGGACAGTAAGCGCAACTTGGTCATCGGGCGCCTCAGCGCGCGGGTACGACAGCTGTCACTGCCCGGCTTTCGCGCTTACCGCGAATTGCTGAATCGGCCAGCAGAGATCGATGAACGGCAGAATTTCATCGATCTGATGACCACCAACGAAACGTATTTCTTCCGCGAACCGGCCCACTTCAACCTCTTGGGCAAGGAGATCCTGGAAGCGCAACCCCCGCTGCCCCGCCCCTTCCGCATCTGGAGTGCTGCCAGTTCCAGCGGCGAGGAGGCGTACAGCATGGCGATGACGCTCCACGACCACCTGGGTGATCGAACCGGGCTGTGGGAAGTCACCGGTACCGACATCTGCCGTCGCGTCCTCGAGCGTGCGCGCCGCGGACACTACCGCATGGAACGCCTCGATTCGATGCCGCGCCAGTACTTGTTCCAGTACTGCCTGAAAGGCTTCGGTTCGCAAGAAGGCAATATGCTCGTCGATCGGCGCTTGCGCGATCGAGTGCGCTTTTTGCACCTGAACCTCGCGGCACCGTTTCAGGACATCGGCCCCTTCGACGTCATCTTTTTGCGCAATGTGCTGATTTACTTCCAGCAGGACATGAAGCGCGCCATCGTCGAACGGGTGATTCGCCAGCTGCGCCCCGGCGGCTGGCTGGTGATCGGCCACTCCGAAAGCCTGCGGGGCATGGACGAGCGCCTGAGCCAATACTCGCCCTCGGTCTACCGGCTGCCATGAACCCGATCCGCGTGCTCATCGTCGATGACTCCGCGGTGGTACGCGAGATGATCACCAGCGTGCTGGCGGCCGATCCGAAGATCCGTGTGATCGGCGCCGCACCCGACCCGATCTTCGCGATGGAGCGCATGTCCCGCGAATGGCCGGACGTGATCGTTCTCGACATTGAGATGCCCCGCATGGATGGGCTGACCTTCCTGCGCAAGATCATGTCGGAGCGGCCGACCCCGGTGGTGATGTGCTCGACGCTCTCGCAAAAGGGCGCGGACGTGTCGCTGCGCGCGCTGTCTTACGGTGCCATCGCCTGCGTCGGCAAACCCAAAGACGTGCGCTCACGGTTTAGGGAAGACGCTGCGGGGGACCTGATCACCCAAGTCAAGGCCGCTGCGCTGGCGCGGTTCAGGGGACCACCTCGCCCGATCGAGCCCGAGAAGCGGCCACAGCCAGCCGTTGCAGCGCCCGGTCTGCGCTCGTTGGTGCCTGCCGTTCCCGTTGCCAAAAAGGTCGGCCGGCCCACCAATCAGGGTCACATCATCGCCATCGGCGCGTCCACCGGCGGCACGCAGGCGCTGGAAGCGGTGCTCACGCGGCTTCCCGAAAACGCTCCGCCCATCGTCATCGTCCAGCACATGCCGGAATACTTCACCGCGGCATTCGCCAAACGACTCGACGGACTGTGTGCCATCGAGGTGCTGGAAGC
>RFMI01000042.1 GCA_009927815.1 Betaproteobacteria bacterium
CCTCCACGTCGATCACGTCCACCGTGCACTTGCCTGCAACGTTGTCCAGTGCCGCCAGTCGCGCGGAGTCGCTCACCAGCAGGGCCGCCCCGGCGTCGCTAAGGCAGACAGCCACTTGAGCCGGCCGCAGCGCCGGATTGACCGGCAGCGCGACATGACCAGCGCGCATCGCCGCAAATAGCCAGACGACCGTGTCGAAGCGCTTGTCCAGCCACACTGCGATGCGCGAGCCGCGTAATGGGCAGCGCTGGCGCAGTGCCGAGGCGGCCGCATCGACGCGGTGGTCGAGTTCGCCATAGCTCAGAGCCTCCGGCCCTCGCCAGAGCGCCACCGCGTCAGGATCTGCCGCGGCCTGATGGCGGATCAGCGCATCGGCCGATCGCTTTGGGCGCGCGCTATGCAACGACGATGCGCCCACAGCCAGCAAGTCTTCCTATAATGGCGCCCCTTGATGAGCGGGACCGCCACTGGGCGGGGAGCACCGGTTTGAACACACAGACAGAGCTGGCCACCATCCTCGACGACGTCCTGACGCTGGGTGGGCGCGGACTCGCACTGGGCGCGGACTCCCGCTTGATGGGCGCGTTGCCCGAGCTTGATTCGATGGCGGTGGTCAGCGTGCTGGAGGCAATCCAGCAGCGTTTCGACATCCGCATCGCCGACGACGACATCGACGGTCGCACCTTCGCCACGCTCGGCAGCCTCACCGAATTCGTCAGCGCCAGAGCCGGTCGTTAGTCGTCGGCGTCAGCGCCGTCGTCCTCGACCAGATCGACCACGGTGCCGTGAATCTCGACATCGAACCAGTCCCAGAACGCTTTGAGCGAGCGGTCCTTCGGCCAGGCCGAGGCGTCGTCGACCCAGCTTCCGAGCTCGGCGTCGAACAGCTCGGTGGCGATCTCGTCGATGTACCCGATCGCCTCTTCCGGCTCGTCGAATTCGGGGATCAGCAGCGCCGTGCAGTCGAGCCGCATCTGTTCAAGCGTCAGGTCGAGTTCGTAGCCAGGGGTCTTGCTCAGCCAGTCGAGAAACGGTTGCTTGGGTTTGATCACGGCCAGGTGGCGGTCGATGATGTACATGGGGGTCTCGCTAGGCACGCCGGCTGGCGCTGTCGGCAGCCATTATCGCATCCGCTCCCCCGCTTCGCGTGACCGTCACCGTTTTGAACCGTTCTCGAGGTATGGTGTTCGAAGCCATCCGGCGCAGACATCGCGTCGAGAACCCAATACAACGAGGCTGAGGCATGGATCTGACCCCGCAATTGCTGTTTCCGCGCACGCCCGACCTTCGCCAGCGCGATGAGTCGGCGTTTCGCCAAACGTTGGCAGATTACTTCCACAGCACGTTCAGCACCTATGAGTCGCTCTTCGAGGCGCTGGTCGACGAAGACAGCTACCGCATCAAGCCGATTAGCCTGCGGCATCCGCTCATTTTCTATTTGGGCCATACCGCGACCTTCTTCACCAACAAGCTGATACTTGCGGGCCTCATCAGCGAGCGCATCAACCCGCGTTTCGAGTCGATGTTCGCGGTGGGTGTCGACGAGATGAGTTGGGACGACCTCAACGAAGCGCACTATGACTGGCCGACCGCCGCTGAGGTGCGCGCCTACCGCGACGCGGTGCGTGCCACCGTCGACCGCATCATCCGCGAGGCACCGCTGCAACTGCCGGTCGATTGGGACAATCCCTGGTGGGCCATCATCATGGGTGTCGAGCACGAGCGCATCCACCTCGAGACATCCACTGTACTGATCCGCCAGCACGCCCTTGAGCGCGTCCGCCCGGTCGCCGCCTGGGCGCCAGACCGCAGTGGGCTGGCGGCTGCGTCAAAGCTGGCTGATGCTCCGGACAACACGCTGGTTGCCGTCGCAGCGGGCAGCGTGCGCCTTGGCAAGTCCTTCGACGACCCGATTTACGGCTGGGACAACGAGTACGGCCAGCGCGAAGTTGCCGTCGCCGCGTTCGAGGCTGCGAAGTTGCTGGTCAGCAACGCCGAATACCTCGCCTTCGTCGAGGCCGGCGGCTATGCCGACGCACAGTGGTGGGACG
The DNA here is from genome assembly GCA_009927815.1 of Betaproteobacteria bacterium. Classification (GTDB taxonomy): domain Bacteria; phylum Pseudomonadota; class Gammaproteobacteria; order Burkholderiales; family UBA3065; genus UBA3065. The sequence continues at coordinate 2,052 of RFMI01000042.1, forward strand.
AGGAGGGCGAAGGCTGGCGCCGCTACTCGCAGGCCACCGCGCCGACCTTCTGGGTCCGTCATCCGGATGGCTGGAAGCTGCGTTTGATGACCGAAGTCGTGGCCATGCCCTGGAGCTGGCCGGTCGAGGTCAACTGCCTGGAGGCACGCGCCTTTTGCCGCTGGAAGAGCGCGCAAACGGGTCGCACCCACCGCTTGCCGACCGAGGATGAGTGGTACCGTCTATACGACGTCGCTGGCGTCGCTGAGGTGCCCGCAGATGGCCGTGCTTCGGCGCAACTGCACCTGGATCATGGCGCGTCGAGCTGTCCGGTCGATCGTCACGCGCACGGCCAGTTTTTCGACGTGGTCGGCAACGTCTGGCAATGGACCGAGACGCCGATTTACCCATTCGAGGGCTTCCGCGTCCACGACATTTACGACGACTTCTCCACGCCCACGTTCGATGGCCGCCACAATTTGATGAAAGGTGGCTCGTGGGTGTCCTGCGGCAACGAGAGCATCCGCGCGTCGCGCTATGCCTTCCGCCGCCATTTCTTTCAACACGCGGGGTTGCGCTACGTGGTCACCGATGCTCCGGCGCTTGCGCCGAATGTCTATTACGAATCCGACCGGCAGCTCTCCGAATACGCCGAATTCCACTACGGCGACGAGTGCTACGGCGTCCCGAACTTCCCCAAGGCCCTGGCAGATATTGCAATCGCGGCAATGGGCTCGCGCCCGGCGGCGCACGCGCTGGATCTCGGCTGCGCCACTGGCCGCAGCAGTTTCGAGCTGGCGCGGCATTTCGAGCGGGTTACCGGTGTCGATTTCTCGGCACGCTTCATCAACGCGGGCGTGCAGCTGCGTGACGCCGGCGAGCTGCGCTACACCCGGGTCGAAGAGGGCGAGCTGGTGAGCTACCAGACGCGCACGCTCTCTGGCCTTGGCCTGGCGGACGTCGCCGATCGCGTGGAGTTCTTTCAGGGCGATGCCTGCAACCTCAAGTCGGTGCACACAGGCTATGACCTGATCCTGGCTGCCAATCTGATCGACCGCCTCTACGAACCGCGGGCCTTCCTCGACCACGTCCACGAGCGCCTCAATATCGGTGGCGTGCTGATGTTGACCTCACCCTACACCTGGCTCGAGGACCACACCGCGCGCGAGAACTGGCTGGGCGGCTTCAAGAAGGATGGCGAGAACTGGACCACGCTCGATGCCTTGCGCGAGATCCTCGCTCCGCATTTCCGCCTGATGGGTGAGCCGCGCGATGTGCCTTTTGTGATTCGCGAGACGCGTCGCAAGCATCAGCACACCTTGGCGGAAGCGACGCTGTGGGAACGCATCGCCTGAGCTTCGACTTCGACACGCCGGTCGACCGTACGGGCAGCCACAGCGAAAAGTACGACCTCCGACGCGCGCGTTTCGGCACCGACTCGGTCACCCCGCTATGGGTCGCCGATATGGATTTCGCCGCGCCACCTGAGGTGCAGGCCGCGCTAACAGCGCGCGCCGCGCATCCGGTTTACGGCTACACCTGCGTCCCCGACAGCGCAACGCAAGCGCTCTGCGGTTGGCTGGCGCGGCGGCATGGCTGGACCGTTGACTCCGACACGGTTCGGTTGGCCCCAGGCGTTGTGCCTACTTTGTATGCGGCGGTGGCGGCGTTCACCGAGCCGGGCGATGCGGTGATTGTGCAGCCACCGATCTACCCGCCTTTCTTCCAGGCGGTGCAGCGGCAGGGTCGGGTGCTGATGGAGAATCCGCTGCGCGAGGGCCTCGACGGCTATGGCATCGATTTTGACCACCTCGAGGACTGTGCGCGGCGTGGCGCGCGCTTGCTGCTGTTTTGCAGCCCACACAATCCGGTCGGTCGGGTCTGGACCCGCGCCGAACTCACCGACTTGCTGCTGCTGGCAAGGCGTCATGGCTTGACCATCCTCTGCGACGAGATTCACGCTGATTTGGTCTATGCCGCTGCAGACGGTGCCGACTCGCACGTGCAGACGCACACGCCACTGGCCTGTCTGGCCGACGCCGACGACCCGTTGCTCACCGCAGTCGCGCCCAGCAAAACCTTCAACATCCCCGGGTTGGGTCTGTCGGCGACGGTGTCTACCCATGCGGCTGTCGCGCGGCGCCTGGCCAATACCTTCGCACGCACGGGCGTGAGCGTCGGCAATCCTTTCAGTCTGGCCGGGTTCGAGGCTGCCTATGCGCACGGTGAGGCTTGGCTGGATGCCTGTCTGGGGGTCTTGCGCGCCAATCGCGATGCGGTGATGGCGGCGGTCGAAGCGCATCCACGGCTTCGCGCGCACGCGCCCCAAGGCAGCTATCTGGCCTGGCTCGATTGCCGAGCGGCGGGCCTTGACGACACCCAATTGCAGCGCGCGTGGGTGGAGGCTGGCCTTGGCTTGAGTCCAGGTGTCGGCTTTGGCGCGGCGGGTTCCGGTTTTATGCGGCTCAATTTCGCTGTGCCACCGTCGCAGCTGCGTTCGTGTCTGAGTCAGCTGCCCCAGTTGCTCGGCTAGGCTCTCGCAGCTTTCGGCAGTTCGGATGGATGGCCAGCGGGCGCAGAGTTGTCATCGCAGGGTTACCTTCGGTTGAGACACTCGGTAACCGCCCCGCTATCAGCTGCCAAAAACGCTATGTCGAACGACCGCATGAAATTCCGTTACCCGAGTCTCGGAACCAATCTGCTGGTGTACCGCGGGCCGCGGTTCTGGACCATCCGCCTTGACGACGAGCGCGGCTTCGACGGATTGCCGCGCGGAGATATCGACTTCGTGGTGTGGGATCGCTGCCGATCAGCGGTGGTGGCAATCATCCGCAAAACGCCGTCGGGCACTTTCCTCGGCCACGCTCCGGGTGACGAAGCCAACGTCTCGGCGTTCCCGGACGTGGTTACCGCCACCCGGCGGCTGGGGTTGATGACCTCGCCGGTCTGAGGGGCCGCCTAGTCGTACTCGCGGTGCACGTCGTGGACGATGATGCCGCTGCCGGCCGGCGGCATTTCCAGCCAGTGGCGTTGCTTTAGTACGCGCTTGGTGTCCTCGTAGCCACTGGTCCAGTGCTCGCGCATCGAGGTGCCGGAGAAGTCGTAATCCTTGGCATGACCCTCGTAGGCTTTCTGCTGGTAGATCATCTGCAGGATGGTGATGTCGGGCAAGCGGGCCAGCTCATCTCGGATCCGGCGCTGCTCGTCGTCGATCTCGGCCTCAGGCACGCGCTTGAGTGCGTCCAGCGCCACCTGCTTCCAGTGCCGCAGTCTGCGGTAGGCGTCAGTGTTGGCGCGGGTCCGGGACGAGTACATGATGTCCTTGTGGCGCGCCAGAACGTCCTGCATGTCGCGCGGCAGCTCGCCGCGGGCACTGAACAGGTCCACTTGGAACACCAGGGTGTTGAGCGCTTCTTCCTTGTCGAGCAGATGTCGCAGCGGCGTGTTGGAGACGATGCCGCCATCCCAAAAATAATCGGTGCCGATCTTCACCATCGGCAGCGCCGGCGGCAGCGCACCGCTGGCCATGATGTGCTCGGGTTCGATGTCTTCGTTCTGGTTGTCGAAGTAAATGAAGTTGCCGCTCAACACGTTCACCGCACCCACGGCAAAGTGCACTGGCCCGTGGTTCAGCAGTTCGAAGTCGACCAGCTCCAGAAGCGTCTCACGCAGCGGGTCGGAGTCGTAAAAGCTGGTGGCATGCTCCGAACCGGTGAGCGCGGTCCAGGGGTTTTGCGCGCGCGGCGAGAAGAACCCAGGCTGCCCTGCGAGCATCGTGGTCATTGAGCTGGTGGCGTTGCGCGCTTTGCGAAAGATGTCGCCATCGGGCGTGAACGCCCAGATCTTGCGCTCGGAGATGGTTTCCCAGAACCGGCGCAGGCGCTCCAGACGACGCTCGGGCGGGTTGCCGGCAATCAGCGCCGAATTGATCCCACCGATCGACACGCCACTCACCCAGTCTGGCTCCATGCCAGCCTCGTGCATGGCTTGGTAGACACCAGCCTGATAAGCGCCCAGCGCTCCGCCACCCTGAAGCACCATGGCGACGCGGTCGCAGCGATCTGGTTTCCACGGGGTGTCGCGCAGGTGCGTGTTTTTCTTGCGGCGGACGGCGGTGGCGGCGGTCATGGCATGGCTCCGGGGGGAATCAACCGGTGCAGATTGACGCCGGAACATGACAACGAGTCGAAGGGGCATCCCCCACGTTCGATTCGGGTCTTGCCAGAGGCTTTACGAACGGCTGCTTAGCCCTTCGAGTCGCGCCATTTGCCGTAACAGAGGAAGTCTCTGATCACCGACATCGCCTCATCTTCGGCGTGCAGCGCGTGATTGGCGAGTTCGAGGAAGCGTCGCTTGTCGACGGTAATGGACGCCATAGACCAATCGCTGAAGTCCCGGGACGGGATTGCCGTGAGCCGCAGCAGCAGGAATTCGGAGTGCCGCGGGTCGGCCTCGATGATCTTGAAGAGCGCATTCACACTGGCCGCCGTGCCTTCGAGCACCTGCAGAAACCACCCAGAGTGATTGACGAGAACCCCGGTGATGCCGCGGCCCGGGTTGTTGCGGAGACAGGTTGCCAGCAAGGCGTCGTATTCGGGGCCCTCAATCAGGGAGCGGCTCCGGTAGACCAGCTGAATGAGTTGCTGGTCAAGCGCCAGTAACGAATCGTCAAAGGATGCAGACATCGAGTTGCTCCCGTTGGAGGACCCCTAAGCGAGAGCCCTGCGGAAGTATAGCCACCAAAGCCTGTGCCGTTCGTTACGGCTGTAAGACGGGG
>RFMI01000003.1 GCA_009927815.1 Betaproteobacteria bacterium
CATGCCTAGTTCCACCACCTGGTTTTCACGTACGGGGCTATCACCCACTATGGCCAGCCTTTCCAGACTGTTCCGTTAACGAGATGGCTATAACATGACGGCTGGTCCCATTTCGCTCGCCACTACTTTGGGAATCTCGGTTGATTTCTGTTCCTCCGGCTACTTAGATGTTTCAGTTCGCCGGGTTCGCCTCCCTGACCTATGTATTCAGTCAGGGATACCCTTGCGGGTGGGTTTCCCCATTCGGACATCCTCGGATCAAAGCTCGCTTGCCAGCTCCCCGAGGCTTTTCGCAGGCTGCAACGTCCTTCATCGCCTGTAATCGCCAAGGCATCCACCACATGCACTTATTCGCTTGATCCTATACGTCTGTATAGAACTCAGAACTCTCGTGCTTGTTTGCCACCAACATCACTGTTGATGACAGATGCAATCCAAAACGGTGCCATGAGCATCACAACTCATGACACACAACCTCTTGCAAATTTTTAAAGAACGTAGCAATCAAAAAGACTGCATCACACCGCACTGAGTGCTGTCTGATTCAGACTTGTTGAATGGTGGAGGATGACGGGATCGAACCGACGACCCCCTGCTTGCAAAGCAGGTGCTCTCCCAGCTGAGCTAATCCCCCATTTGGATGGTGGGTCTGGTTGGAATCGAACCAACGACCCCCGCCTTATCAAGACGGTGCTCTAACCGACTGAGCTACAGACCCGACACGATGGCACTTGGCCAAAACATCGAGCCAGCACCAAGCCACTGACGCTACGAAAACAAACAACCGATAAGTGTGGACGCAAGGTTGGAACCATGACTCTTGAAAGGAGGTGATCCAGCCGCACCTTCCGATACGGCTACCTTGTTACGACTTCACCCCAGTCATTGACCACACCGTGGTGATCGCCCTCCTTACGGTTAGGCTAACCACTTCTGGTGCAACCAACTCCCATGGTGTGACGGGCGGTGTGTACAAGGCCCGGGAACGTATTCACCGCGACATGCTGATCCGCGATTACTAGCGATTCCGACTTCACGCAGTCGAGTTGCAGACTGCGATCCGGACTACGATCGGCTTTCTGAGATTAGCTCCCCCTCGCGGGTTGGCGACCCTCTGTACCGACCATTGTATGACGTGTGAAGCCCTACCCATAAGGGCCATGAGGACTTGACGTC
>RFMI01000135.1 GCA_009927815.1 Betaproteobacteria bacterium
TCACGCCAACTTGCCCGCCGCCAGCATGGGGGTGAGCTTGCTGTAGTGCCGCTCCAGCATCGCCACTGACGTACCCATCTGCCTCGCAAGCGTATGAATATCAACGCCTCTGGCCAGTGCTTGCGTGGCATAGGTGTGACGCAGACTGTACAGCGTGCGGTTGTGACTGCCTGAGGCATCTTTCTGCAGCCCACTGTCCTGCATGAGTTTGGTGAACGTGCCGTGAAACACATGGGGTCTGCGCCCGCCAGGTGTGATGAAGATGTATCGCTGCACAGGTCTGGCCAGCATGTCTGCCAAGTTCTCCCGCTCGGGAAAACTGAACTTGACCAGCCGTTCCAGCGCGGGCAGCACTTCGTTACGAGCGATCAACTGGCGCGGACCTGTCTTGCCTGACACCCAGATCTTGAGAAACCGTTCGCCGTGGGCGTGATGCCACTGCAGATGCGGCCACTTGACGTTCATGGCTTCAGTGCCAGTGCGCATGCCTGTGTAGAGCAAGAACTCCACATAGCACCAGCCCAACTGTCGGGTCTGGTTCACACCTGACCAGCGACCTTGATCCACCCAGTCAGGCAGGAAAGCCAGTAACTGCTGGACCTCCTCATCACTGAACGCAGGTCTGGCTTCACCACGCTCGCCGCCCACATTCAAGCGTGGCAGTGGCCTGCGTTCGTCCCACACACCTTCTCGTTGCATGCGAGCAACCACACGTGCAAACGCTGAAGCGTGGTTGCGCTGGGTGCTCTGCTTGGGCACTCGTCCCAGCCTGCTGATGCGCCAGGAATCAAATTCGTCGATCAGCTCGGGCGTGAGTTCGTGTACCTGACGCTGGCCGAAGTAGGGGATAAGATAGTTGCAACAGGCTTCGATATAGTCTGTGTAGGTTCGCTTGCCACGACCTGCCAGGGTCAGTCGCTGCATGGACTCGACCTCGGCGTTTGCGATGGTCTTGAACAGTGGTGTCGTGGTTCTGCTGGGCGTCGTGTTTGGGGACGCAGAGGTGGTGCGAGGTCTGGTGCTGGTGGGACTGCTGCCCTGACTTGCAGGGCT
>RFMI01000002.1 GCA_009927815.1 Betaproteobacteria bacterium
CCAACGCTTGTCGTCAGGTTTGCGTGTTAACAGTGCTAAGGACGATGCCGCTGGCCTCGCAGTTGCTGAAGGGTTGTCGTCGATTATTCGCGGCAGCAATGTTGCCGTCCGCAATGCTAACGATGGCATTTCGATGGGTCAAACCGCTGAATCCGCACTGGGTCAGATCAGCAACAACTTTCAACGCATCCGCGAAATCGCGGTGCAGTCGGCCAACGGTTCGATCACCAATACTCAGCGTGTAAACCTCCAAAAGGAAGTCGACCAGCTAACTCAAGAGATTGCGCGCACTGTCGGCAACACCACGTTCAATGGTGTCGGGCTGCTGGACGATTCTCAATCGGGTGGGATCACGTTCCAGATTGGTGCCGGTTCGGCCGACACTGTGGCTGTTAGTGGCGCAAACATAACTACCTTTTCATCTTTCGGAGCTGCCGTTACCGCTTCGGTGACTGCCACCAACACCATTGATGTCAGCACCGCAGCGGGGCATCGGCAGCACTATCAAGCCTGGACACGGACATCGGTACCGTAACGGGTCAGCGTGCAATTTTCGGTGCGGTGCAGAACCGGTTTGAAGCGGTCATCTCTAACCTTAACGTTTACACAGAGAGCCTAAGCGCCGCTCGTGGTCGTATCGTTGACGCCGATTTTGCATCGGAAACTGCGTCGCTTACTCGTGGGCAAATCCTGCAGCAAGCCAGCACCGCGATCCTGGCGCAAGCCAACGCGCTGCCGCAGAATGCACTGACACTGTTGAAGTAATATCGCTCAGGTAGGTTCGTCGACTGGGGTTTAAGCTCCGGTCGACGCGTCTCCAGCACAATGAAACGGAGTCGATCATGGTGACATCTGTTCAGCCACAAACAGCGGCTGCACCTAAAGCTGAGGCGGTCGGCGGCGGTCTTGACAAGAACGCCGCACCGATACCCGGCAAGGGTCAGTTGCAGGACCTCGTCAAGATTCGCCCGCCTGTCGGTGAGCCTGCTTCTGAGCAGCCCGGCGCGCAGGCCACCAAAGTGGCCGCAGAGAAGGCGGCCCAAGAGATTGGCAAGTCGCTCGCCAAGGCCTTCCAGAATTTTCAGGTCTCGGTGGACGACGTGCTTAACCGCCCAGTCGTTAAGGTGGTTGATGCCAACTCAGGCAGCTTGATCATTCAAGTGCCGACCGAAGAGGCGGTGCGAATCAGCCACCGTCTAGAATCTTTGAGCGGGGTGTTGCTGAAGGGCAAGGCCTGACATGGCCAGCATCACCACGTCCACCAATTTGGACGTCAACGGGCTGGTGACCCAACTGATGGCGGCAGAGCGTCAACCGCTCACTAAACTGCAGTCTCAGGTGAATTCGGCGTCTTCCGACATTTCGCTGTACGGAACCATAAGGTCCGAGCTGTCGACCCTAGAGTCGGCCGCTCGGGCGCTCGGTGGGATAGATGCTTTGAGCGCGTACTCGGCCGGTTTGTCTGACAGTACCGTTGGCTCCGTGACGGTGTCGTCGTCGGCTTCTGCCGGGCAATATTCTGTTGCCGTGGGCAGTCTGGCCAGCGCTCAAACGCTGGTGGGGCCGCGGGAGGTTGCCAGTGGCATCGTCTACTCCGGCGAGCTGGAATTTACGGCGGCGAATTCGGGTGCGTCGCCCAACAGTTTTACGGTGAATGTCGCCGGCAAATCTCTAACCGGGGTGCGTGACGCGATTAACTCAGCGACGAACAATTTCGGTGTTTCAGCCAGCGTCATCAATGACGGCACCGGAAATCGCCTTGTTCTGCGGTCAACGCAACCCGGGGCTGACAACGCGATTACCAAGGTTACCGAGGTGGCCAGCGGGACCGATACAGACTTGTCTTTTTTGGCGTTTGACGCCTCTTCGGGCACCTATCCGACATATTCGGCGGTAACGCGGGGATAGGCCAGACTGTTGCGGCATCGGATGCGGAGATTGTCGTCGACGGCGTGACCATCACCTCCAGTACCAACCTGTTCACTGATGCGATTCCGGGGGTTACTTTCAATGCCCTGGCGAGGTCCAGCTCTCCTGTGACCCTTTCGATCACACGCGATGACTCAGCTGTCGCCAAGAAAGCGCAGACCTTCGTTGACGCTTACAACACCTTCATGACCAACAACGCTGGGCGGTACGCGAAAGGCGGCGCTTTGGAGGCGGACGGGTCGATTTTGACGATGATGAATGGCTTGCGGAGTTTGCTCAACAACTCTGGCGGTAGTGATGCCAACTACAAGTATCTATTTCAGCTTGGCATCTCAGTTACCAAGACCGGCACGTTGACTTTCGACTCGAATACTTTCAAGCAGGCACTGGGAAGTAATCCTACTGCGGTCAGCAATGTACTGGCTGACCTGATGACGTCCACCGGCACCGGCAGTTTCGCCAGCGTTGCGTCGGGCTATCAATCCTCGACCGGCGTCGTGCAGTCGCGCACCGATGGTTTGAATTCCAGAAAAACCCGCCTGAACGATCAGATTGATCAATTCAACGCTCGACTCACTCGCATCGAGGCGCGCTACCGCAATCAATTCTCCAAGCTCGACGCACTGATGGGCACCATGCAACAAACCAGTGCTGCGCTCACCAACGCCCTCAAAACACTACCAGGATTCGGATCATGAACATGCACACCGCGATTGCCGCCTACCAGCAGAACGAAGTCGAGCTGTCTGTATATTCCGCAAGTCCGGTTCAGCTGGTTGTGATGCTCTACGATGGCGCTATTCAATCCCTGGCTCAAGCCAATGTGCTGATCCAGCGTGGCGACATTCAGGGCAAAGCCCGCCAGATCACCCGTGCCAGCAACATCATTTCGGAGCTGTCGGGCGTGCTCGACCTCGAGCAGGGCGAAGTCGCGCAAAATCTCAGCGGCCTCTATGGCTACGCGCGCAAGCAACTGATCAGCGCGAATCTGCGCAACGACCAGAGCAAGATCGACGAAGTCGCCATTTTGCTCAAGGACCTGCGATCGGCTTGGCAAGATCTCGCGCAGCGTCAGGATGACCGTGCCGATCGCGTCGCATCTGCTCAGGCGCAGGGGCTTTTGGCGCGTGCTGGCTGATCAGGGCGCCGGCTCGCTGCTCAACACGCTCCAGGACGCGGTCGGGATTTCGACCGCGTTGTTGGACGCCGCCCGCCAGGGCGACTGGGACCGGCTGCCCGAACTTGAATCCCAGCGCGCCAAGTGTCTCGATGCGCTGTCGGGG
>RFMI01000064.1 GCA_009927815.1 Betaproteobacteria bacterium
CCACCCGTCGCGGTGCGCGACGAGGCCCAACTGGCGGCGCTGCTCGGGACCTCGGCTGCCGAGTTGGCGCCGCTATTGGCGCGGGCCCGTCGATGGTTGGCGGCCCCGGCGCTGGCCCACCTGTTTGATCCCGACCGCTATGTCGAGGCCTACAGCGAATTTCCGCTGGTCAACGCGCACGGTGAACAGCGCTGCATCGACCGGCTGGTCGTCACGCGTGACGCCATCTGGATCGCCGACTACAAGACGGGCGACGCGCCGGCCGCTGCCTTGCGCGAGGACTATCGCGAGCAGTTGGCGGATTACCGCGCGGCGGTGACGGCCATCTGGCCCGACCACACGGTGGGCGCCGGTCTGGTGGTGGGCGAGGGCGAGTGGCTCGATCTCACGGCTACACTGTCCGCATGAATTCATCCGGCATGACCCCGTCCCGCCCGATCGGCGCGTACATCATTGGCGACGAAATCCTCTCCGGTAAGCGCGAGGACAAACACCTGCTGCGCGTCATCAATACCTTGGCCCAGCGTGGCTTGATGCTCAGCTGGGCCCAGTATCTGGGCGATGACCGTGAGCGCCTGATCGGCGAGTTCCGTCGCAGTCTGGCGACCGATGCGCTGGTGTTCAGCTTTGGCGGCATCGGCGCCACCCCCGACGACCATACGCGGCAGGCGGCTGCCGCTGCAGCGGGGGTGCCGATCGAGCGCCACGCTGGTGCAATCGCCTTGATCGAGCAGCAATTTGGCGAGGCGGCCTACCCCAAGCGGGTGCTGATGGCCGATTTTCCGCAGGGCGTCGCGTTGATTCCCAACCCGGTTAATCGGGTGCCGGGTTTTTCTTTGGGCCACCACCACTTTTTTCCGGGATTCCCGGACATGGCGTGGCCGATGCTGGATTGGGTGTTGGCGACGCACTATCCGGACTGGCGCGTCGAGCCGGAGGTCGAGCTGGCGATCCGGGTCAACGGCGCCGGCGAGAGTCAGCTGCTTGACCTCATGGAGCGGGTGGTGCGCGATCATCCGGCCTGCAAGCTGTTCAGCCTGCCGAGCCTCAAACCGGAGCGCACCATCGAGCTCGGCGTGCGTGGCCAGCGCGCGGACTGCGAGCCCGCCATCGCAGCGCTGCAAGATGGCGTGACGGCGGCGGGCTTTGCTTGGGACCGGATCGCCGACCGCGGTTGAGGGGGCGCGGCGGGGCTTCCGCCGGCACATCCGTCTGGCTCCGCTGCGCTGCGCACAGAAGT
>RFMI01000048.1 GCA_009927815.1 Betaproteobacteria bacterium
CGGATATTCGCCGTCACCAATCAGAAGGGCGGCGTTGGCAAGACCACCACGGCGGTCAATCTGGCCGCCAGTCTGGCTCGTTGCAACAGCGGGTGCTGTTGGTCGACCTGGATCCGCAAGGCAATGCCACCATGGGCAGCGGCATCGACAAGCGCCAGCTGGTCAACACGGTGTACCAATTGCTGGTGGGCGCCGCCGATTGGTCCTCGGTGTGCGTGGCGTCGCCCAACGGCTATCACGTGCTGCCCGCAAACCGCGAATTGGCGGGTGCCGAGATTGATCTGGTCGACCTCGACCGTCGCGAGCACCGCCTTGCCGATGCGATCAAGCCGCATCGCGACGACTACGATTTTGTGCTGATTGACTGTCCGCCTTCGCTCAGCCTGCTGACCATCAACGGTTTGTGTACTGCTGACGCCATGCTGATTCCGATGCAGTGCGAATATTTCGCGTTGGAGGGGCTGTCCGATCTGGTCGATACGCTGCGCCGCATCCGCAAGAGTCTCAACCCGGTGATCGACATCGAGGGCATCTTGCGCACCATGTTCGACCCGCGCAGCACCTTGTCCCGCCAAGTTGCCGAGCAGTTGGCCCGGCACTTCCCCGGTAAGGTGTTTGAGACTGTTATTCCGCGCAATATCCGTCTGGCCGAAGCGCCGAGTCACGGCACGGCCGCGTTGCAGTACGACCGCAACTCCAGCGGGACCGGGCGTATTTGGCACTGGCCGACGAGCTAATCGCGCGCCATCGACCTGCCGGGGTGGCGGCATGATCCGCAGCAAAGGCCTCGGTCGTGGCCTCGACGTTTTGCTGGGCGACGTCATGCCGCCCGCTTCGATGCCCACCGGCGACAGTCTGCGCGAACTGCCGGTCGGGGCGCTTCAGCCGGGCAAGTATCAGCCTCGCACGCAGATGGCCGAGTCCGCGCTCGACGAGCTCGCAGATTCGATCCGCGCCCAAGGGCTGATTCAGCCGGTGGTGGTGCGGCCGGTGGGTGACGACCGGTACGAGATCATTGCTGGCGAACGCCGTTGGCGAGCCGCCCAGCGCGCCGGACTCTCGCAGATCCCGGTGGTGGTGCGCGAGGTCCCGGACAATGCCGCACTGGCCATGGCGCTAATCGAGAACATCCAGCGCGAGGACCTCAACCCGCTCGAAGAGGCCCAGGGCATCCAGCGCCTGATCGACGAATTCGGCTTAACCCACCAGGCGGCCGCCGAAGCGGTGGGCCGCTCGCGCGTCGCAGTGAGCAACTTGTTGCGCTTGTTGCAGTTGACGCCGCCGGTGCAGTCGATGTTGTTGGCCGGCGAGATCGATATGGGCCATGCGCGGGCACTGTTGGCCGTGGTTGGCGCTGCCCAAGTCGAATGGGCACAACGCGCACTGCAGCGCAATATGACTGTGCGCGAGCTCGAACACGCACTGGCAGCGGCGCGGGTCGATGCGCCGGCCCGTCCACCGCGTCGCGATGCTGACGTGCAGCGCCTCGAACGCGAGCTCGCCGAGGCGTTTGGGCGCCGAGTTGACATACGCGCTGGCCGCAATGGTTCGGGGCAATTGGTTTTGCACTACGACGACGCGATCGACCTCGACGCCTTGCTGGAGCGCATCGCAGCCAAGCCGACGGGCCAGTCTTGACGCGGTGCAGCACTTGCAATATTATTGAAAGGTTTGCTGATTGAGCTCGAAGCCGCGACGGTGGGCGTGGCGTCGTCCCTACCGGATGGCGCTCACTCTGCAAGTGTTGGTGTCGAGTGTGGTCGTCGCACTTACGGCTGTAATGTACGGGCGCGACAGTGCGGTCTCTGCGGCCTTCGGTGGTGGCGTCCCGGTTGTTGCGGGCTTGGTGTATGGCGCCGTTGCGGCGCTTAGCCCTCCGGCGCAGGCGCCATTGGATGCTCTTCGGGGCATCCTCCGGGCTGAATCCGCCAAGGTTCTGACGGTTGTGGTTTTGTTGTGGATGGTGTTTAAATTCGGCGCCGCGATGCAACCCGTGGCGTTTTTTGTGGCGTTCATCCTGAGCGTCTTCGCTTTTTCGACGGCCGCGCTGTTTCGCGACCGCTGATTTTTCGTACAGATCGAGCCAGATTCATCACATGTCGACCGAACACGCGCTGACCCCGACTTCGTACATCCAGCATCACCTATCTTTCAATGCGCAACCTGTGGGCGACGGCCTGTTCGGCATGGTTCACGTCGACAGCGTCATCACCGCCTTCGTCATCGGTTTTGCAGCTCTTGGCTTTATCGCCTGGATTGCTCGTGGCGCGACTGCGGGTGTCCCCAACAAGCGCCAGGCTTTTGTCGAGATCCTGTTCGAGTTTGTCGACGACACCGTCAAGGGCATCTTCCCGCACGGCGACCGCAGCAGCTTTATGGCGCCTGCTGCGCTGACCGTGTTCGTCTGGGTGCTGATGATGAATGCGCTCGACTTTATTCCGGCCGACGCTGCCGCTGCAGTGACCGGCTTGTTCAGCGAGGAATGGCGCCTGGTGCCCACCGCTGACGTCAACACGACGTTTGCATTGGCTTTGGCGGTTTGGTTTTTGATGATTTTCTACGGCATCAAGGTCAAGGGCATCGGCGGCTGGTTGCACGAGATTTTCTGCGCGCCGTTCGGCGGCCACCCGCTGCTGTGGCCAGCCAACTTGCTGTTCAACATCGTCGAGTATGTGTCCAAGCCGCTGTCGCATTCGCTGCGGCTGTACGGAAACATGTACGCCGGCGAGATCATTTTTCTGCTGCTCTGGGTGTGGGCTGCGACCGGCGTCACCGGCACCATCGCCGGTGCCTTGCTGGGTGCCAGCTGGGCCATTTTCCACATCCTGATTGTGGTGCTGCAGGCTTATATCTTCATGACCCTGACCGTCGTCTATCTGGCGATGGCGCACGAGGGTCACTGAGGCGGGTTGTTGTTTTGTTTCGATTGATTTGATCTTGGAAAGGAAGAAGCATGGATAAGCTGCAACTGTTGGCGATGGTTCAGGCGTACACCGGTATCGGTATCGGTCTGATCATTGGTCTTGGCGCTGCCGGTGCCTGTATCGGCGTGGGCATCATGTGCTCGCGATTCCTGGAAGGCGCCGCTCGCCAGCCGGAAATGATGAACACCCTGCAAACCAAGGTCTTCCTGCTGCTCGGCCTGATTGATGCTTCGTTCATCATCGGCGTGGGTCTGGCGATGCTGTTCGCCTTCGGCAATCCGCTGCTGGCTGTCCTCGGTTAAGCGACAGAGCGGAATCCGTCAGGAGCGCAGATGAACATCAACCTCACCCTGATCGCACAGGCCATCACCTTCGCGATCTTCATCTGGTTCACCGCGAAGTTCGTCTGGCCGCCTTTGCTGCTGGCCATCGAGACCCGGCAAAAGACCATCGCTGATGGCCTCTCGGCCGCTGAGCGCGGTCGGCTGGAGCTCGAGCAGGCTGCCAAGAAGTCCACCGACAACCTGCGTGAAGCACGTCAGCAAGGCGCGACTCTGGTTGCCCAAGCCGAGAAGCGCGCGGCTGATCTCGTCGAAGAGGCGAAATCTGCGGCCCGCGTCGAAGCCGAGCGCATCATTGTGGCCGCCCGCTCGCAAGTCGAGCAGGAAGCCCAACGCGCCCGCGAGCAGTTGCGCGAACAGGTGGCTGCTTTGGCCGTGGTCGGCGCCGAGCGCATTCTTCGCCGCGAGGTGGATGCCAAGGTGCACAGCGAGCTGTTGGCCGACTTGAAGAAGGAACTCTGATCGATGGCCGAGATCGCGACGATCGCGCGACCCTATGCCGAGGCTGCTTTCCGAGTGGCGCAGGGCAAAAAGGCGCTCGCCGAGTGGCTGGATTCGCTGCAACTTTTGGCGGCCCTGGTCGATGACTCGCGCCTGCGGGCCTTGCTCGACGACCCCAAGCGCAGCAAAGCCGACAAGCAGGCCGCGCTGGCCTCGCTGATGGCGGACAAGGCGAGCGCCGAGGTTCAGCGTTTGGTCGATCTTCTGGTTGAAAACGGCCGGATTTCGGCCATCTCGGGCGAGCTCGCGCACCAGTTTGAGCAGCTGAAGCTGGAAGCGGAGTCGTCGGTCGATGCGTTCGTGTCCAGCGCCTTCAAGCTGACGGCCGCCGAGACCAAGAGTCTGCAAGCCATGCTGGAGTCGCGTTACGGCCGCAAGGTCAATGTCAGCTCGACCGTGGACGCTAGCCTGATCGGCGGCGTCCGTATTGCGGTTGGCGACGAAGTCATCGATGCGTCGGTCCAGGGGCGTCTCGCCTCGATGGCGCTGACCCTACAACGTTAGGAGCAAACATGCAGTTGAACCCGTCCGAGATCAGCGAGCTGATCAAGAACAAGATCGAGTCGTTCGGCGGCGCCCCCGAAGTGCGCACCGAAGGCACCATCGTCTCTGTGACCGACGGCATCTGCCGCGTCCACGGCCTGGCCGACGTGATGCAAGGCGAGATGCTGGAATTCCCGAACAACACGTTCGGTATGGCGCTGAACCTTGAGCGTGATTCGGTCGGCGCGGTGGTGTTGGGCGAGTACGAGCACATCTCCGAAGGCGATACGGTCAAGTGCACCGGCCGCATTCTGGAAGTGCCGGTCGGCCCCGAAATGCTGGGTCGCGTCGTCAACGCGCTCGGTCAACCGATCGACGGCAAGGGTCCGATCAACGCCAAGCTGACCGACAAGATCGAGAAGGTCGCCCCGGGCGTGATCGCGCGCCAATCAGTGTCCCAACCGGTGCAGACCGGTATCAAGGCGATCGACGCTATGGTGCCGGTGGGCCGCGGTCAACGCGAATTGATCATTGGTGACCGTCAGACCGGTAAGACCGCAGTCGCCGTCGACGCGATCATCAACCAAAAAGGCCAGGACATGTTCTGCGTCTACGTGGCGGTCGGCCAAAAGGCCTCGACCATTGCCAACGTGGTGCGCAAGCTCGAAGAACACGGCGCCATGGCGTACACCGTTGTGGTGGCGGCATCAGCGTCGGAATCAGCCGCAATGCAGTTCATCGCGCCGTACGCTGGTTGCACCATGGGCGAGTACTTCCGCGATCGCGGTCAAGATGCTCTGATCATTTACGACGATTTGACCAAGCAGGCTTGGGCTTATCGTCAAATCTCGCTGCTGCTGCGCCGTCCGCCGGGCCGCGAAGCCTATCCCGGCGACGTGTTCTACCTCCACAGCCGTCTGCTTGAACGCGCCGCTCGCGTCAACGCCGAATATGTTGAGA
Organism: Betaproteobacteria bacterium; assembly: GCA_009927815.1. GTDB lineage: Bacteria > Pseudomonadota > Gammaproteobacteria > Burkholderiales > UBA3065 > UBA3065. The sequence continues at coordinate 5,210 of RFMI01000048.1, forward strand.
AGTTCACGCATGGCGAAGTCAAGGGCAAGACAGGCTCGCTGACCGCTCTGCCGGTCATCGAAACGCAAGCGGGTGACGTGTCGGCCTTCGTTCCGACCAACGTGATCTCGATTACCGACGGCCAGATCTTCCTTGAGACCGACCTGTTCAACGCCGGTGTCCGTCCCGCCATCAACGCAGGTATTTCGGTGTCGCGCGTGGGTGGTGCTGCTCAGACCAAGCTGATCAAAAAGCTCTCCGGCGGTATCCGGACCGACCTCGCGCAGTATCGCGAGCTTGCTGCATTCGCCCAGTTTGCTTCGGACCTCGACGACGCCACCCGCAAGCAGCTGGAGCGTGGTCGCCGCGTCGTGGAAGTGTTGAAGCAACCGCAGTACGCGCCGCTGAATGTTTCGCGTATGGGTATCACCCTGTTTGCGGTGACCCGCGGCTACATGGACGACGTCGAAGTCAAGCGCGTGCTCGAGTTCGAAAAGGGCCTGCATGGTTTCCTCGAGTCGTCGCATGCCGAACTGGTCAAGAAACTCGAAACCAGCAAGGACCTCGACGGCGACGCCGAGAAGGCTTTGAAGGCTGCGGTCGAATCGTTCAAGGCCGCTTGGGTCTAAGGCGCATCAGGAGCTCCCATGCCCAGCAGCAAGGAAATTCGCACCAAGATCAAGAGCGTTGAGAACACGCGCAAGATCACCAAGGCGATGGAGATGGTGGCAGCATCCAAGATGCGCAAGGCGCAGGAGCGGATGCGTGCCGCCCGGCCCTATGGCGAGAAAATCCGCCGCGTAGCCGCCAACATGTCGAACGCCTTCACCGAATATCGCCACCCGTATCTGGTTGAGCGCGAAACGGTGAAGACCGTGGGACTGATCATCGTCACCTCGGACAAGGGCTTGTGTGGCGCGCTGAATTCCAACGTATTGCGTCTGGGGATCAACAAGCTGCGCGAGTGGGACCAGGCCGGTATCAAGGTCAAACTCACCGCCATCGGCAACAAAGGATTTGGTCTGCTGCAGCGTGCCAAAGGTGACATCGTCTCGCACGTGACCGGACTGGGCGACACGCCGGTCATGGATAAGCTGATCGGGCCGGTCAAGGTGATGTTGGACGCTTACACCAACGGCGAAATCGACCGTCTTTACATCGTCTATACGCGGTTCATCAACACCATGAAGCAGGAGGCACAGTTCGAGCAACTGCTGCCCTTGTCCGGCGAGATGAGCGAGGCGCGGCAAGTGAGCTGGGACTATGTTTACGAGCCCGAGCCCAAGGCGGTTATCGAGGCCCTGCTGACGCGTTATATCGAGGCACTGATCTACGGCGCAGTCGCCGAGAACATGGCCTCAGAGCAAAGCGCGCGGATGGTTGCGATGAAAGCCGCGTCTGACAACGCAAAGAACGTTATCGGCGAGCTGAAGCTGGTCTACAACAAGACCCGCCAAGCCGCCATTACCAAGGAACTCGCCGAGATCGTCGGCGGCGCGGCAGCGGTTTAAGCGGCCACGGAAACAGCACTCAACATTAGGGATACGACGATGAGTCAAGGCAAGATCGTTCAATGTATCGGCGCGGTGGTGGACATTCAGTTCCCGCGTGACGCCATGCCAAAGGTTTATGACGCACTGGTGCTCGACGGTTCGGCGACCAGCTCGACCGCCGAACCGGGTCTGACCTTCGAAGTGCAGCAGCAGCTGGGCGACGGCGTCGTCCGGACCATTGCACTCGGCTCGTCGGACGGCCTCAAGCGCGGTATGGCTGTGAACGGCACGGGCAAGGGCATCTCGGTGCCGGTCGGTCAAGCCACTCTGGGCCGCATCATGGACGTGCTGGGTCGGCCGATCGACGAAGCTGGCCCGATCGGCACCGAGGAGCGCCGCGAGATCCACCAATCGGCCCCGAAGTTTGACGAACTGTCGTCTTCCGTCGATCTGCTGGAAACCGGCATCAAGGTGATCGACCTGATTTGCCCGTTCGCCAAGGGCGGTAAGGTGGGTTTGTTCGGTGGCGCCGGTGTGGGCAAGACCGTGAACATGATGGAGCTCATCAACAACATCGCTAAGCAGCACAGCGGTTTGTCGGTGTTTGCCGGCGTGGGTGAGCGTACCCGCGAGGGCAACGACTTCTATCACGAGATGAAGGACTCGAACGTTCTCGACAAGGTGGCGATGGTGTTCGGTCAGATGAACGAGCCCCCGGGCAACCGTCTGCGCGTCGCGCTGACCGGTCTGTCGATGGCCGAGCGCTTCCGCGACGAAGGCCGCGACATCCTGTTCTTCGTCGACAACATCTACCGCTACACCCTGGCTGGTACCGAAGTGTCGGCACTGCTCGGTCGTATGCCGTCCGCGGTGGGCTACCAGCCGACGCTGGCCGAAGAAATGGGCCGTCTGCAAGAGCGCATCACCTCGACCAAGGTCGGCTCGATCACCTCGATCCAAGCCGTGTACGTCCCTGCGGACGACTTGACCGACCCGTCGCCGGCGACCACCTTCCTCCACTTGGACTCGACCGTGGTGTTGTCGCGTGACATCGCCGCGCTGGGGATCTACCCGGCCGTCGACCCGCTCGATTCGACCTCGCGTCAGCTCGACCCGCTCGTCGTCGGTGAGGAGCACTACAACGTCGCCCGCTCGGTGCAGGCCACGCTGCAGCGCTACAAGGAACTGCGCGACATCATCGCGATTCTGGGTATGGACGAACTGTCGCCGGAAGACAAGCTGGCCGTGGCCCGTGCGCGGAAGATTCAGCGCTTCCTGTCGCAGCCGTTCCACGTCGCGGAAGTGTTCACCGGTTCGCCGGGCAAGTATGTGACGCTCAAAGACACCATCGCCGGTTTCAAGGCGATCGTGTCCGGCGATCTCGATCACTTGCCGGAACAGGCGTTCTACATGGTCGGAACCATCGACGAGGCCATCGAGAAGGCCAAGACCCTGCAATAAGGATCGGGAACCGATATGGCAATGACCATTCATGTCGACGTCGTCAGTGCCGAGACGTCGATCTACTCCGGCGAAGCCGAGATGGTGATCGCGCCGGGTGCGGGCGGCGAGTTGGGCATCATGCCGCGCCACACGCCCCTGATTACGCAGATCAAGCCGGGTCCCTTGCGTCTGAAGGTACCCGGTCAGACCGAAGAAGAGTTGGTGTTTGTCTCCGGCGGTATTCTCGAAGTGCAGCCGGGGGTCGTCACGGTGTTGGCCGACACGGCGATCCGCGCCCACGATCTCGACGAGGCGAAGGCTCTCGAAGCGAAGCGGTTGGCCGAAGAGGCTTTGACCAATCGCGGCGAGAACTTCAACTTTGCCGCGGCTTCGAGTGAGCTCGCCGAGGCAATGGGGCAATTGGCTGCCATCACCAAGATGCGTCAGCAGATGAAGGGCGGTCGCGGCTGAGTCGTGGCTGACCGTACACAGGGCGACCTTAGAGTCGCCCTTTGTTTTTTGCGGGCTCCCGTTTTGGCCACCGTTATACTTCTCGCATGAGCGACCCCTTGAATATCGTCGTGCTGGCAGCAGGCAAGGGCACGCGTATGCGGTCGGATCTGCCCAAGGTGCTGCATCGATTGGCCGGTCGGCCCTTGCTCCACCACGTCCTCGACCGAGCCGCTGAGCTGGCGCCGTCGCGATTGTGCGTGGTCTACGGCCACGGCGGCACCGCGGTGCCCGAGGCGCTGCATGGACGCGAACTAGGACTCGCACTACAGGAGCCTCAGCGCGGAACGGGCCATGCTGTGATGCAGGCCTTGCCACATCTAGATCTGGCGGCGCCGGTTTTGGTGCTCTACGGCGACGTTCCGCTGATCGATGCGGCAACCTTGGCGCCACTGGTACAGTCCGCGCGTTCTGGCCGATTGGCGCTCCTCACTGCGCGTTTGCCCGATCCGACAGGGTACGGGCGCATCGTTCGCGTCGGCGCTTCGGTCCAGCGCATCGTCGAGCACCGAGACGCAGGACCCACCGAGCTGGCCATCGACGAGGTCAACACCGGCATCATGGCGATTCCCGGGCCGCGCCTTGCCGGATGGCTCGATCGCTTGCGTGCGGATAACGCCCAAGCGGAGTACTACCTGACGGATCTGGTGGCCTTTGCCGTGGCTGATGGCGTGGGGGTCGACACGAGTCTGACTTCCGATCACTGGGCCGTGGCGGGTGTCAATACGCCGGCCCAATTGGCCGAGCTCGAGCGAATCTACCAGCGGCGGCTGGCGGCGCAGTTGCAGGAACGGGGCGTTCTGTTGGCAGATCCGGCGCGGCTCGATGTTCGCGGGGCGCTGTTGTGCGGCAACGATGTCCATATCGACGTCAATTGCGTGTTCGAGGGCGCGGTAACGCTGGGCGATGGCGTGAGCGTTGGACCTAACTGCGTGATCCGCGACAGCCGCATCGCATCCGGCGCCCGAGTGGAGGCTTTCAGTTGGCTCGATCAGGTCGAAGTGGGCGCTAACGCCGTGGTCGGGCCTTACGCTCGCCTGCGCCCGGGCACCCAGCTTGCCGAGGGCGTGCATGTGGGCAATTTTGTCGAGCTCAAGAACAGTCAGGTGGGGGCCGGCAGCAAAATCAACCACCTGAGTTACGTCGGCGACGCGACGATCGGCGCGATGGTGAACATCGGCGCAGGCACGATCACCTGCAATTACGACGGCGCAAACAAATACCGGACGGTGATCGGCGACGGGGCCTTTATCGGCTCAGATACACAGCTGGTGGCACCCGTCCGCGTGGGCGCCCGCGCGACCATCGGTGCGGGATCGACCATCACCCGAGACGCTCCGGACGATACCCTGACCTTGTCGCGCAGCAAGCAGTTCAGCGTGCCGGCTTGGAAGCGCCCCAGCAAAACCTGATCCCGGAGGCCCGACCCACGTGTGCGGCATCGTTGGCGCGATTTCACAGCGCCCCATCGTTGGCCTTCTGGTCGAAGGCCTGAAGCGACTGGAGTACCGCGGCTACGATTCGTGTGGCGTTGCGGTGCATCAAGACGGTCAGTTGCGCCGGGCGCGCAGCACCTCCCGTGTTGCCGAACTGGAGCGCGGAATCGCCGAGGATGAGCTGTCGGGTGTTCTTGGTATTGCGCATACCCGCTGGGCCACACACGGTGCGCCGTCGGTTCACAACGCACACCCGCACTTCTCGGGCGAGCGGATCGCACTGGTGCACAACGGCATCATCGAAAACTTCGAGTCGTTGCGTGATGAGCTGCGCGCAAACGGTTACCGCTTCGACAGTCAGACCGACACCGAAGTCATCGCCCATTTGATCGACTCGCTCTATCGCGGCGATCTGCTGGATGCTGTACGCCAGGCTTTGCCACGACTGCAGGGCGCTTACGCGCTGGCGGCGTTCTGTCGCGATGAGCCGCATCGGCTGGTCGGTGCTCGCCAAGGATCGCCCATGGTACTAGGGGTGTCGGCGGATGCTCGCTATTTGGCTTCTGATGCCATGGCCCTGGCCACGGTGACGGACCAGATCGCCTATCTCGAAGAGGGCGACCTCTCGACCTGCGTGCGGACCACCACACCGTCTTCAATCGTCACGACGATTACTGCGAGCCTGTCACCCGGACGGTTCGCACCGTCGCCGCTCATGGCGAGGCTGCCGAGTTGGGCCCGTATCGGCATTACATGCAAAAAGAGATCTTTGAGCAGCCGCGTGCCATCGCAGACACTCTGGATGCGGTCGAATCGGTCGACCCGGGGCTGTTCGGCGCGTCGGCGGCTACCCTGCTGGCCGATGTCGATCGCGTTTTGATTCTGGCTGCGGGACTAGCTACTACGCAGGCTGTACCGCCCGATACTGGCTCGAGGCCATCGCGGGCATCCCCACCACGGTGGAAGTGGCGAGCGAATACCGGTACCGCGACAGCGTGCCCGATGCGCGCCAACTGGTCGTGACCATCAGCCAGTCCGGCGAGACCGCCGATACACTGGCGGCACTCAAGCACGCTCGGGCGCTCGGTCAGCGTTCGACCCTAACCATCTGCAACGTGCCGACCAGCGCACTCGTTCGAGAGTGCGAAATGGCGTTTATCACCCGCGCGGGCACCGAGATTGGCGTCGCTTCGACCAAAGCGTTTACCACCCAGTTGGTCGCCCTCTACTTGCTGACGCTGGTCCTGGCCCAGCTGCGCGGACGACTCTCGGATCAGGCTGAGGCCGCAGCTTTGAAAGCCCTTCGCCACTTGCCAGTGGCCTTGCAATCGGTTCTTGCGCTCGAGCCACAGATCATCGCTTGGGCCGAGTCGTTCTGTCGCCGTCGGCACGCCTTGTTTCTGGGCCGCGGCCTGCACTACCCGATCGCCCTCGAGGGCGCGCTCAAACTCAAAGAAATCAGCTACATCCACGCCGAGGCGTACCCCGCCGGCGAACTCAAGCACGGCCCGCTGGCATTGGTCGATGCCAGCATGCCGGTGGTCGTGGTCGCACCGAACGACGTTCTGCTGGAGAAGCTCAAAAGCAATATGCAAGAGGTTGCTGCTCGAGGTGGCGAACTCTATGTGTTTGCGGATGCGGGCAGTCACATCGACGCGAGTCAGGACGGCTTGAATTTGGTTCGTTTGCCGGAGCATTACGGGGACCTGTCCCCGATCCTGCACGTGGTGCCCCTACAACTGCTCGCGTATCACACTGCCTGTGCTTTAGGTACCGATGTCGACAAGCCGCGTAACTTGGCTAAGAGCGTGACGGTGGAATGATCCACCGTTCGATGTATTAGCTGGGCGCGTCGTCCATCGAGGCGATCCCTGATTCTTCCGATTTGTAACCGTCCTCTACCCGGAACATGCGGCCCTGCACGTGCGATCCCTGGTGGATTTCCACCCTTACGTAGGTGATGTCGCCGGTGACCCGCGCCGACTCGCGTATCTCTACGTATTCGCCTGATACGTTGCCACGGACGGTGCCTAGCACGACCACGCCTTGCGCGAGAACGTTGCCATTGATCACTGCTTTCGGGCCGATCACGAGCACGCAGTCTTTTTTTAGGGTCCCTTGCAGGGTGCCATTCAGGGTGCCGTCGAAGCGCAGGCTCTTTTCGAACCGGAACAGGATCGAACCTTGGTTCACCGTGAGCTCGACGCTTTGATCGATCAGCGTGTTAAGCGCGCCACCCTCGATCCGGGCTGGTTTGCGTCGATTGAAGAGCATGTCAGCGGTTCACCGAAACGGGGGCGATTATGGCTTCGGTCTGCGAGGATTCGCCGACCGGCGTCAGGATGACGAGCACGTGAGACGCCGTCGATGGTAGTCGCCCCTGCAGGGTCTCCGCAACCTTTGGTTCGGAGAGCATAAGACGCGTCGACTTTTCGCTTTCCAGCATCAGGGGGTTTGCCTTAGGACTGACTTTCTCCATATCCGGCATGCGGATCGGCGCGATGTCGACCAATAAGCGGCTTTTTCAGAGTGCTGCCCGGCAGACTTTTGACCAAGATTTCGAAGACGACGTCGTTGCCGTCGCGCCGCAACACGACTTGACTCAACCGCCGCCCGGAGCGATCAGTGTTCAACAGTTTTTCGCTGTCAGCCAAGCGTTCAGTCAAAGACACGCGCTCGGCCTCGAGTGTCGAGACGCGCTGTTTCATCTCTTCTACAGCAGACGCATCGACCCGTTGCACCAGTCTCTGCAGAGCGATGCGGGAGACCAGGCGCCTCCACCAGACTTCGTCGGAGACCTCGCTAGAGACCGGTTGGGAGGCGGGCCACGCCAGCAGCAGACCGAGCACTGCGAGGGCCAGCAGCGCCGCAATCAAGCGCCAGCGTCGCAGGCTGATGCCCGCTGCGACGGTCACCGGACCGTCGATCAGAGGGTTTTTACGCGGCTGCAGCATCGCGACGCAGTGCTTCGCCCTTGCCGAGGAAGTTTTGCGGGTTGACCACGCGACCATCGATCACGAGTTCGAAGTGCAGATGAGGGCCAGTCGAACGACCGGTCGAGCCGACACGGCCGATCCGCTGCCCCGCGGAGACCGCCATCCCGGTGGTCACTTCAATACCTTGCAAGTGGGCGTAGCGCGATTGCATACGGGTGCCGTGGCTGATGACCACCAGCTTGCCGTAGGAGTCTGCCGGGCCGATGAACGACACCACCCCCTCTGTCGACGCGTGCACGGGCGTGCCTGCCGGCGCTGAAAGGTCGATGCCGCGATGAAATGCCGGTTCGCCGAGCACCGGGTGGGTGCGCCAGCCGAACCCAGAGCTAAGGTGTCCGTCCACCGGCACTTCGAGAGCCTGTCGCAACACCGAGCGCAGAGTCGTTTCGCGTAGCACCAATTGCCGATCCAGAGCAGCCTGAAGGTCCCCAGCGCGACGCTCAAGGTTGTCTAGGACGGCACGTTGCTCACGTTCCCGCGAACCCGGCGCAAAGCGCTGTCGCTGGAAGCTGCCCGCGTCAGTTCCCGCATGGGGTTTAACGTCGAGAGCTGCCTCGAGACTGTCGATGCGGGCGCTGAGTTCGCCCAACTTGCCCGCCATGACGTCGCTGCGCGTGCCGTCCCAGATGTCCACGGCTCGCTGCAGTACGGTCAAGTTGCTCGCGCTCGCGAGTGCTGCGAGAACGGTTCCGCCAAACAGCAAAGACAGGACCAGCCCGACGACCACTGACAGGTGCCAGGCGCGAAGATGGACAGAACGAGTGCGCCGCCCAGCGTGAGTGACGAGGATGAGTTGCATGCGGGATTTCTCTATCGAATCAGCGCGATGCCGCTACAGGGGAGGGCGAGGATACCACAGACGTACGATTCTTCCGGTGGGCAGGGCAGCTCGGCTTGGCAAACCCCCGTCCAACTCCTTAAGATGTGGTGCAGTCAACCACCCTGAAACGCACCTAGGAGCAAGCAAACATGGCCGAATCTTCCAACCCCGGTTGCGTGACGATCGGCGACGGCGTCAAGCTGAGCGGACGGCTCGATCTGCCCGGGGTCGCGAATATCGATGGCGAAGTCGAGGGTGAGGTGCTTGCCAATGAGGTTCGCGTGGGTGCCACAGGGCGCATTACGGGGTCGGTCACGTCGGCGCACGCAGACATCTACGGCGAAATCGAGAAGGATATTACGGTCACCGACACGCTGATTCTGCGATCGACAGCAAAGGTCCGCGGACACATCACCTACGAGGTGCTCGAAATCGAGCAAGGCGCCACTATCGAAGGCGAACTGCGGCGCGGTGACCGGTCGGCCAAGTCGAAGGCGACGCCTGTGGCGGCCAGCGCCAAGTTGGCGGCACCCGCCGAGCCGGCATCCGATGCGTCGGGTGTTGAGAACGATCACAGCTAAGGCGGAGCCATGGACCTATTCAAATTGCGACGCGAGGGTCCTCCGGCGGCCACGCCGGTCAATTCTCTGGAGGAGCTTCTGAGCACTCCGACCCCAGCGGATCCGCTTCCCAGCCCCGAACCCGCAGTGTTCTCAACCCCGGTCGTCTCTGAACCCACTCCGATAAAGGCCCAAGTAGCCATGCGATCCGAATCGGTCATTACTGAAGGTTTTCATTTCAACGGCGTGGTCAAGGCGCTCACCGACCTCCGGGTAGACGGGACGTTGGACGGTGACATTGAGGTCAAGTCTTTGGTGATCGGCGGCACCGGTGCGGTCAGTGGTCAATGCCGCTGTGATGTGCTCATGATCGAAGGCCGTTTTCAGGGCAAAGCGGAATGCCGTGAACTCCACCTGAACGCCGGTGCCGTGATCGATGGTGAGGTAACGTATTCGGTTCTGCGAGCCCAGCGCGGCGCCCAGATCACCGGCAAATACATCCAGAAGCGTCGCGAGGCGCCTTGAACACGTCGCCATGACTCTGCCCGGTCGGCGCTCGCGATGGCGTATCGATGGCCTGATTCCGGTGCTTGTCGTGGCGCTGCTGTTACTGCAGTACGTCGCTGTCGGGCATGTCTTGTCACATCTGGGCATCGGTCCGCACGGGCTTTGGGCGGGTGCGCCGCATTCGGATGACCGTGACGGGGGCAGCGGGGATCGACCGGGCGGTTGCGAAGCGCCACAGTTGCACGCCGCCATCGACGGCACCCCGCTTCCGGAAAGTCCCGAACTTGTCGTCGGGCTTCTGAGCCAGTCCGCTTATCAAGTTGTACCGTTAGCGATCACCGATCGCACCTTCTCCGGGTCGTACGGGCGCGGACCACCC
>RFMI01000001.1 GCA_009927815.1 Betaproteobacteria bacterium
AGGTCGCTTGCCCAATGAAAATTCTGTTGTTCGGCGCCAACGGTCAGGTGGGCCGCGCCCTGCAGCGTGGCCCCTTATCTGGGCACGAGGTGATCGCGCTGGATCGGCGGGGTCGCATTGGCGAAGATTCGCGGAGCACACTGTGCGGCGATCTCGCTGATCCGGCGGGCATAGCAGCCACCGTGACAAGCGTTCGCCCTGACGTCGTGATCAATGCAGCGGCCTACACTGCCGTTGATCGCGCCGAATCCGAGCCCGACCTCGCCCGTGTCATCAATGCGGACGCGCCAACGGCGATGGCGCAAGCAGCAGCCCGCGCCGGCGCCTGGCTGGTCCACTATTCGACTGACTACGTGTTCGACGGCAGCGGCGATAAGCCGTGGACCGAAGCCGACCGGCCCGCGCCGCAATCGGTCTATGGGCGGACCAAGTGGGACGGCGAGCGGGGCATCCGCGCCTCTGCGTGTCGGCACATCATCCTGCGCACCAGTTGGGTATTCGGACGCGAAGGCGGCAACTTTGCCGCGACCATGCTGCGCCTGTTTGCCGAGCGGGAAGAACTGCGGGTGGTGGCCGACCAGACTGGCGCACCGACGTCTGCTGAGTGGCTGGCGGGCTCACTGCGCGCGTCCTCACCCGGCTTGACGATCCCACAGTGCACGGCACCTACCACGCCGCGCTGGCGGGCGCGACGAGCTGGCACGGCTACGCCAGCCATCTCCTAGAGGGCGCGCGGGCTCGTGGGCTCTCATGCGTCACCCGCGACATCCACCCTATCCCGACATCCGACTACCCGACGCCAGCGGTCCGGCCGCTCAACTCGCGGCTCGACTGTGCGAAACTCGACGCGACGTTTGGATTTGCTCGACCAGATTGGCGTACTGCGGTCGACGACTGGCTCGATGGCCAGACATCGCCGTAAGTGCTGTCACAACCTGAAAGTGTCGTTATGAGCACTGTGCAACGCAAAGGCATCATCCTCGCTGGCGGCGCCGGCACCCGATTGCATCCGGCCACACTGGCGCTGAGCAAGCAGCTGATCCCGGTCTACGACAAGCCGATGATCTACTACCCGCTCAGCACGCTGATGCTGGGCGGTATGCGCGAGATCCTCGTCATCAGCACGCCGCAGGACACACCGCGCTTCGAGCAACTTCTGGGCGATGGCAGCCAGTGGGGTATGGACATCCGCTATGCGGTTCAGCCAAGCCCTGATGGACTGGCGCAGGCTTTCATCATCGGTGCGGACTTTGTTGGCAGCGGCCCGAGCGCCTTGGTGCTGGGGGATAACGTCTTCTACGGCCACGACCTGCAGCGTCGGCTAGAGGCCGCTGACCAGCGCACCACGGGCGCCACCGTGTTCGCCTATCCCGGTGACCGACCCCGAGCGTTACGGTGTCGTCGAGTTCGATGCCGGCGGGCGGGCGGTGAGTTTGGAGGAGAAGCCCAAGGCGCCGAAAAGTCGTTATGCGGTGACCGGGCTCTACTTTTACGACGAGCAGGTGGTTGAGCGCGCTCGCGCGCTTCAGCCGAGCGCCCGCGGCGAGCTCGAGATCACCGACCTCAATCGGGTCTACCTCGACCACGACGAGCTGGACGTGCAAGTGCTCGGCCGCGGCGATGCATGGCTCGACACGGGCACCCACGACAGCCTGATCGAGGCCAGCCAATTCATCCAGACGCTGGAAAAACGCCAGGGCCTCAAGATCTCGTGTCCGGAAGAAGTCGCTTGGCGACAAGGTTGGATCAGCGACGCGCAACTGGAGGCGATTGCCGCACCGCTGGCCAAAAGTGGCTACGGGCAATACCTGCGGCAGATTATGGCGGAGCGGGTGTTCTGAGCATGGAGGTGATCCCGACCCGCATCCCGGATGTGCTGATCCTCGAGCCACGGGTGCACGGCGACGCTCGCGGGTTTTTCCTGGAGAGTTTCAACGCGCAGACGTTCCATGGCGTGACGGGTCTGGATGTGACCTTCGTCCAGGACAACCATTCGCGCTCCTCACGCGGCGTGTTGCGCGGGCTGCATTACCAAATCCGTCATCCGCAGGGGAAGTTGGTTCGCGTGAGCCATGGCAGTGTCTTCGACGTCGCGGTCGATCTGCGTCGCAGCAGCCCGACGTTCGGCCAATGGGTGGGCGCGGAACTGAGCGGCGAGAATTTCCGCAAATGTGGATTCCGCCAGGCTTCGCCCACGGATTTCTGGTGCTGTCGGAGACGGCCGATTTCCTCTACAAGACCACCGATTACTATGCGCCCGAGCACGAGCGCAGCCTGCTGTGGAACGA
>RFMI01000088.1 GCA_009927815.1 Betaproteobacteria bacterium
GTACTTTTGCAGAACTCGACGTAGCGCTCGACAGCCGCCTCGACCCGGTACGCCCGACCCAGCCGGTCAGAGTCGAGGCAGGTCGGAGCGGCGTCCAGGCGCGCCTCAATGGCGGCTTCCAGCGCATCCGACAGCTTTTCGCCACTCGCCGAGAACAGCTTGATGCCATTGTCGGGATAGGGGTTGTGCGACGCGGAGATGACCACCCCAGCTGACAGGCGCAAGGCCCGCGTCAAGTAGGCCACGCCCGGAGTCGGCAGGGGGCCGCACAGGTGCACGTCGACCCCAGCGGCTAACAAGCCGGCCTCGAGCGCGGATTCGATCATGTAGCCCGAGACCCGGGTATCCTTGCCGACCACCACGGCCGGACGCGCTGCGCCGGACGCGCTGTCTCGCAACACCGAGCCGATGGCCATACCCAGACGCGTCATAAAGTCGGGCGTGATTGGCGAGCGCCCGACGGTGCCACGAATGCCGTCGGTACCAAAATAACGCTGACTCACGCCGCCTCCACTGCCTGCCAGACGCGCAGCATGTCGACCGTGGCAGCGACGTCGTGTACCCGCAGAACACGCGCGCCGTTTTGAACTGCAATCAGCGCGCTGGCCACGCTGCCGGCGACCCGGTCGGCTGGCAACTCGCGGGTGGTCAGACGGCCAAGCACGGATTTGCGCGACAGCCCCGCCAGAACTGGAAAGCCGCTGGCGGCCAACTCACCGATGCCCCGCAACAGCGCGAGGTTGTGAGCGGTGGTCTTGCCGAAACCGAAGCCTGGGTCGATGACGATGCGGTCCCGTGCGATACCGGCAGCGACGCAACGCTCCGCGCGTTGCGACAAAAAAGCGCGGACCTCGGCAAGAACATCGCCGTACTCAGGATCGGTCTGCATGGTCTGCGGTGTGCCTTGCATGTGCATCAGGCAGACGCCGGCAGAGGATGCCGCGACTGCCTCGAGCGCGCCGCTCTGCCGCAACGCGAACACATCGTTGACAATACTGACGCCGGCCGCCAATGCCGCAGCCATCACCGGCGGTTTATAGGTGTCGATCGACAGCGGCACCGCGTCTTCCGAGAGCGCCTCGATGACGGGCAGTACGCGATCGAGCTCCATCTGCAAGGGCACCGGCTCAGCGCCGGGGCGCGTCGACTCGCCACCAATGTCGAGGATATCGGCCCCCTGCGCAATCAAGGCTCGGGCGTGGGCAATTGCTGCCACCGTGTTGTCGTGCCGGCCGCCGTCCGAGAACGAGTCAGGGGTGACGTTGACAATACCCATCACCAGCGGGCGCTCCAGCGACAGCCGGAAGCGTCCGCACGCCCAAGCCGCGGCCGAAGACAGAGCCACCGACGGGACGACCTTAGGCCGGCGACTCGCTGGGATTGCCGGCTGCCGCCGATCCACCACCCGTGGAACCCGATGCCGGCGGCTTATTGACCGCCATGCTCGGCTTGGGTGCGCGCGGGGGACGGCCCGCCATGATGTCGTTCACCTGATCGGCATCGATGGTTTCCCATTCGAGCAGCGCATTGGCCATGGTGTGCACCTTGTCGCGGTTCTCGTCGAGCAGGCGACGCGCCAGCGCGTATTGCTCGTCGATGATGCGCCGGACTTCCGCGTCGACCTTTTGCTGCGTCGCTTCGGAAACGTTCTTGGTGCTGGTCACAGAACGACCGAGGAACACCTCTTGCTCATTCTCGGCGTACACCATCGGGCCCAAGGCATCGCTCATGCCCCACTCGGTGACCATGCGGCGAGCCATGTCGGTGGCACGCTGGAAGTCGTTGCTGGCGCCGGTCGTCATCTGATCCATAAACAGCTCTTCGGCAATGCGACCACCGAACAGCACAGCGATGTTTTCGAGGATTTGAGCACGGTCCATGCTGTAACGATCTTCCTGCGGCAGCTGCATGGTCACACCCAGCGCGCGGCCGCGCGGGATGATGGTGACCTTGTGCACCGGATCGGTCTTGGGCAAGAGGCGCGCGACGATGGCGTGGCCCGATTCGTGATACGCCGTGTTTTTGCGTTCGTGCTCGGGCATGACCATCGACCGACGCTCAGCGCCCATCATGATCTTGTCTTTGGCGCGCTCGAAATCTTCCATATCGACCAAGCGTTTCTGACCCCGAGCCGCGAACAGCGCGGCCTCGTTGACCAGATTGGCTAGGTCAGCGCCGGAGAAACCGGGTGTGCCACGAGCCAGGATGTCTGGCTGCACATCCGGCGAAATCGGCACCTTGCGCATGTGGACATTGAGGATCTGCTCACGACCGCGAATGTCCGGCAAGGGCACCACCACCTGACGGTCGAACCGGCCGGGACGCAACAAGGCGGGGTCAAGCACGTCGGGGCGGTTGGTCGCGGCGATGACGATAGTCCCCGAGTTGGGCTCGAAACCATCCATCTCGACCAGCAACTGGTTGAGCGTCTGTTCGCGCTCGTCGTTACCGCCGCCGAGACCTGCCCCGCGCTGACGACCCACGGCGTCAATTTCATCGATGAAGACGATGCAGGGCGACTGCTTTTTGGCGGTCTCAAACATGTCGCGCACACGCGCCGCGCCAACACCGACGAACATCTCGACGAAATCCGAACCCGAGATGCTGAAGAACGGCACCTTCGCCTCACCAGCAATGGCTTTGGCGAGCAACGTCTTGCCGGTACCGGGGCTACCGACCATCAGCACGCCACGCGGGATGCGCCCGCCCAATTTCTGGAAGCGTGACGGATCGCGCAGAAAATCGACCAGTTCGGCGACTTCTTCTTTAGCCTCTTCGCAGCCGGCGACGTCGGCAAAGGTGATGGTGTTGGTCGACTCATCGAGCAGGCGGGCGCGACTTTTGCCGAAGCTGAAAGCGCCGCCGCGTCCACCGCCCTGCATCTGGCGCATGAAGAACACCCATACGCCGATCAACAGCAGCATCGGGAACCACGACACAAACAGGCTCATCAAGAACGACGGTTCTTCTTCCGGCTTGGCTTCGACCTTGACACCCGACTTCAAGAGATCGGAAACCATCCACGGGTCGGTGGGTGCGTAGGTGGTGAAGGTGGTCTGGTCGCTGCGCTGACCTTTGATGACATGGCCCTCGATAATCACCTTCGACACTCGGCCGCCCTTGACGTCATCGATGAACTGGGAGTACTCGATGTGCGACTGCGCGGCGCGACGATCGCCGAACTGATTAAAGACGGCCATCATCACCAGAGCGATGACGAGCCAAATGGCGATGTTCTTGGCAACGTTGTTCAAGAGTCGGGACCTTTTGCAATCAAGCGTTTCGAGGATTCTAAGTCGATTCTGCCGAAGCCGTGCAGCTCGTTTTGTCAGACGGGTGACGCCGCCCCTGCCCTAGCAGGAATACTTCGGCGCTGCGCCCACGCGACGCTTCTGGTTTTCGGACGAGCACCCGGCTGAAAAGTTCGGACATCCGGCCACGAAGCTCGTCCACCCACTCGCTCTGAAACACCTTGAGCAAAACATGCCCGCCGGGCTTGAGCGCGTCAGCTGCGAATTCGACCGCGAGCTCGGCCAGTTCAAAGCTCAGGCGCTGATCGCGGTCGGCGATACCACTGATATTGGGGGCCATGTCGGACAAAACAAGGTCTGCACCCTGCGGCGCCAGGTTGAGTAGGGTCTGCCGCATCTCCGCTTCGGTGAAGTCCCCGCGAAACATTTGTACGCCGTGCACGGGCTGGACCGCGAGCAGGTCGACGGCGAACACGCGGCCGTTCGCACCGACCGCTTTGGCTACGACTTGAGACCAGCCACCCGGTGCGGCACCGAGATCGAAGACGATCGAGCCAGGGGCGAGCAGCCGGTCCTTTTGCGCGATCTCGAGCAGCTTGTAGGCAGCGCGCGAGCGATAGCCGTCCTTTTGCGCCTGTTTGACGAAATGGTCGGTGACGTGCTCTTGCATCCACCGTTTGCTGCTGGCTTTTTTGATCATTGGGCCATTATCGCCGGCCGACACGTATCATTCGCGAATGAATGCACCCATCGAACTGACGTCGGCCCAGCGCCGCGCACTTAAAGCCGAAGCTCACCCCCTCAAACCCGTGGTCATCATCGGCCAGCATGGGCTGTCCGAGACGGTGATCGCCGAAACTGACCGCGCACTGGCTGCGCATGGTTTGATCAAGGTCCGCATCCTCGACGAGGTGCGCGACGATCGCAACGCGATGCTGGACGCACTCTGCTCGGCAACCGCTTCGGCCGCGGTGCAACACATCGGCAAGACACTGGTGCTGTGGCGCCCCAAACCCGAAGCACCGACTCCGGAGGCGCCGCGCCGGCGCCCGACGCTGGCTAAAGTGCCGGGCTCGCGGCGCTCGGCAGCCGACACGCCCAAGCGCCGCGGGGGCTCGCTGGATACCCGTTCGCGCAATCGCCAGACCGCCGACCGTCGCCGCAAAACACCGCGCGGCGGCAGCTCGCAAGGGCGTTAGAGGCCCAGACTCAGCCCTACCACCCGTTCAAGGGTGACGAAGGCATAGCTGAGATCGCCGGACCGCGCCGGCTCCCGCCGGACTTCGCGCCACTGGCTCAGGTCGAGCTGGGGAAAGCGGGTATCGCCCTCAATGTCGATGTCGACCTCAGTCAACTCGATGTGGGTAGCCAAATGCAGGGTGGCCTCGTACAGCTCGCCCCCGCCCACCACATAGGGTCGCTCAGAGCCCGCGCAACGGACCAGCGCGTCGCCAATGCTGTGCGCCACCTCGGCGCCTTCAGCGCGCCATCCCGTGTCTCGAGTGACCACGATCGATCGGCGTCCCGGTAGCGGCCGGCCAATCGAATCCCAAGTGCGGCGCCCCATGATGATGGGATGCCCCATGGTCAATGCACGAAACCGCTTTAAGTCCTCGGGCAGGTGCCAGGGCAAGCGGTTGTCGACACCGATCACGCCGTTGCGACTTCGGGCCACCAGCAGGGTGAGGGTCTTGGGCGTGAGCATCGGTTCAGACGGCGATCGGCGCGGCGATGTGCGGGTGGCTATCGTAACCCTCGATGCGGACGTCGTCGAACGTGAACGCGAAAATGTCGCGCACCGCAGGGTTGAGCCAGAGCTTCGGCAAAGGCAGCGGACTGCGGGTCAGCTGAAGGCGCGCCTGATCGAGATGATTGGCGTACAGATGCGCGTCGCCGAGGGTGTGTACGAACTCGCCCGGCGTGAGCTCACACACCTGCGCCACCATGTGGGTCAGCAAGGCGTAGCTGGCGATATTGAAAGGCACGCCCAGAAACACGTCGGCACTGCGTTGATAGAGCTGACAGGACAAGCGTCCACCCGCCACATAGAACTGGAACAGGGCATGACAGGGTGGCAGAGCCATGCGGTCGACGTCGGCCGGATTCCAAGCAGACACGATGTGACGCCGAGAATCCGGGTTGCGACGGATAGCGTCGACGAGCTGGCGGATCTGATCGATCTCACCACCATCGCGAGCTGGCCAGTGGCGCCACTGGTGGCCGTAGACCGGGCCGAGCTCGCCACGCTCATCTGCCCACTCGTCCCATATGGTGACGCCCGCCTCTTGCAAGCTGCGGACGTTGGTCTCGCCGCGCAAGAACCACAGCAGCTCATGAACGATGCTGCGCGTGTGCAGCTTCTTGGTGGTCAGCAGCGGGAAGCCTTCGGACAGGTCGAAACGCATCTGGTAGCCAAACACAGAGCGCGTGCCGGTACCCGTGCGATCGGTCTTGTCACAACCGTGATCGAGGATGTGCTGCAGAAGGTCGAGGTAAGTGCGCATAGGACAATTGGCCGCTGAGCCAAGAATGCCGAGGTTCTGAGACAGCTATAATCGCTGTTTTTCGGTGTCATCGAACGGCAATGAGCGAACTCCTCTCCGAAATCAACAGTGCTGCCTTTTGGCTCGGCCTGATCCAGATCATTGGCATCAACATCGTACTGTCTGGAGACAATGCCGTTGTGATCGCGCTGGCGGCGCGGCGACTGCCTGAAGCGCAACGCAACCGGGCGATCTTGGTCGGCTCGGCGGGCGCGATTGTCTTGCGCGTGGTGTTAACGCTGTTTGCGGCCGTGCTACTGGATTTGCCCTTTGTCAAAACCGTTGGCGGTTTATTGCTGCTGTGGATTGCGGTCAAGCTGCTGGTTCCCGAAGATGAGGGCGACGGTGACGGTGACGAAGGCGCATCGGACTTTTGGCAAGCGGTCCGAATCGTTCTGATCGCCGACTTTGTCATGAGCCTAGACAACGTCATCGGGGTTGCGGCAGCGGCCGGCGGCAGCATCCTGCTGCTGGTGTTAGGCCTCGCCATCAGTATCCCGCTGATCATTTTCTCATCGACCTTGATCATGAAATGGATGGAGCGATTGCCGATCATCATCACCGCTGGCGGCGCCCTGCTGGGATGGGTGGCTGGCGGCACGATCATCACTGATCCGCTGTATGCCGATGTGCTAACAGCGATGCCGTGGCTCAAGATCGCCTTCGGCATCGCCGGCGTTGCGCTGGTGCTGGGGCTCGGTCGCTGGCTGGCGGCGCGGGCCCAAAGCAACGTCCTCGAGGAAATCCACCCGGAGCACACGCGATGACCGCGAACATCTGGACCAACCCGCAAGGGCAGACCCGCCTGCTTCTGCCGGTCGACGGCTCCGAACCTTCGCTGCGGGCGGTGGATCATGCGATCGGCCTGGCGCAAACGCTGTCAGCCCCGGCAAGCATCGTGCTGCTGAATGTGCAGAGCCGCTTTTCCGGTGATGTCCAGCTATTCATCGGTGGTGACGAATTGCATCGCTATCACGAAGACGAGGGGCGCAAGCAGCTCGCCGCCGCCGAGGCGCGCGTCGCTGCGGCGGGTCTGGCGAGCGAGTCGCACATCGTCATTGGCGCGGTGGTGGAATCGATCGACCTCGCATCCGAGCAGTACGATTGCCAGGCCATCGTCATCGGTGGTCGTGGTTTGGGTGGCATCGCCGGCGTGCTGCTAGGGTCGGTCGCCAATCAACTGCTGCAGGTGGCGCGCCGTCCGGTCATTCTGGTGCGTTAGGTCGCCACAACCGCCGACCTCAGTCGCGGTAGCGCGTTGGGTCGGGCTGACCGGCCTCAGCAAAGCCTTTTTTGCGCAGTCGGCAGGAATCGCAGCGCCCACACGCACGCCCATCGGCATCCGCTTGGTAGCACGACACGGTTGTGGCCAGATCGAGCCCCAACTCGAGGCCGGTGCTCACGATCTGCGCTTTGCTGAGATTTATCAGCGGCGCTCGAATGCTGACACGAGCGCCCTCCACCGCGGCCTTGGTGGCCAAATTGGCCATCGCTTCGAAGGCGGCCAGATAATCCGGACGACAATCCGGATACCCTGAGTAATCAAGGGCATTCGCGCCGATGAAGATGTCGCTGGCGCCCAGCGTCTCGGCCCAAGCCAGCGCCAGCGCCAAAAACACGGTGTTGCGCGCCGGAACATAGGTGGGTGGGATGCCAGCCAGCTCGGTTTCTGGCACCGCGATGCCAGTGTCGGTCAGTGCCGATCCGGCGAACGCCGACACGTCGAGACACACGTGCGGTGCTGACTGGCACCCAGGGTGGCCGCCACGATCGCAGCGGCATCCAGTTCGGCGCGATGCCGCTGCCCGTAATCAAAGGACAGGGCGTAACAACGCCAGCCAGCCCTTATGGCCAGCGCCAGCGTGGTCGTCGAATCCAGACCGCCGGAGAGCAGAACCACCGCTGGGCGCCCCGCCCCCGCGTCCAGATGCGCGAGTCCGGCAATCATCGACCGCGAGCGTCCTGCCAGAGGACCTTGTGCAGCTGCACCTGCAGGCGCACCGGCAACCCGTCCGCCAACAGCCAATCGGCCAGTTGGCCGGGCTCAAGCTCGCCCCACACCGGCGAGGCCAACACGCCGCAGCGCTCCGGCAAGCGTTCGCGGAGCACCACTTCGCGCATCCACTCGTAATCGGCGCGATCGGCCAGCACGAACTTGACTTCATCGTGGGCGCGCAGGTTGCGGAGATTGTCCCAGTGATTGCGTTCCAGCTCGTCGGAGCCGGGACACTTGAGGTCCATCACCACCCTCACCCGCGGGTCAACAGCGGCGGTGTCGAGCGCGCCACTGGTTTCGAGGGACACGCGATAGCCGGCGTCGAGCAGACGCGTCATGAGCTGATGCACAGCAGGTTGAGCCAGCGGCTCGCCACCGGTGACACACACCTCACGGGTGGGATGCTGCCCGATCTCCGCGAAAACATCGTCGAGGCTACGCGATGCGCCCTCGTGGAACGCGTACTCGGTGTCGCACCAGCGGCAGCGCAAGGGGCATCCGGTGAGGCGCACGAACACGGTCGGCAAGCCCACTCGGCTTGATTCGCCTTGCAGCGAAAAGAACACCTCGTTGATGCGGAGCGTCGCCGCAACCGGGCCTGACACGCGGTGGTTCATCAGCGTCGGGCAGTGAGTCGCTTGCGAGCCTTCTCGGCGGCCTCACTGGCCGGAAAGCGCGCCACCAGCTGCTCCAGCAATTTGCGCTCGCTGGCGGCCTCGCCGGACTCGCGTAGGCAGCTGGCCATGTTCAGCATCGAGTCGGGAATCTTTGCGCTGTTCGGGTAGGTGTCTATCAGCGTGCGATGTGCAGTGATCGCCCCACGGTAGTCCTTGGCATTGAACAAGGAATCGCCAGTCCAATACTGAGCGGGCGGCGCCAACGCGCTGGCCGGATGAGCGGCCACGAACTGGGCGAACAGACGGGCGGCATCGGCAAATCGCCCCTCGCGCCGAACGGCATGGGCGGCCTCGTAATCAGCGGTCTCCGAAGCCAGTTCGCCGGACGCTCCGGGCCGCATCGGAGTCAGGGTGGCGGCAACAGCCGACTTCGGTGAGCCCGTCGGACTGGGTGCGGTGGCCGGCGTCGGCATCGCGCCAGTAGCGGCGGCCGGCATGGGGGCCGTCTCGGCGGGTAGGGATGGTGGCGCGACAGCAGCATCCGGCGCCGCACCAGGGGCTGAAGCCGGTGCGTTCGCCGCCGGCGTCTCCAGGGCACGCATGCGACCGTCGAGGTCGAGGTACAAGTCGCGCACGCGCTTGTCCCCGATCTCGAGACGGTTGTTGGCGGTCTCTAGCTCACCACGCAGTCGGGCGATCTCGGCGTTGAGCGCTTCGATCTGATTCAGCAAATTCAGCAGCGTGCCACTGTTGACCGTGCCCTCCAGTCCACCGACACGGCCATCGATCGCCTTGATTTGCTCGGCGAGCCCCTGCACCGCCTTGACTTGCTCATCGATGCGCTTGTGCGCCTCGGAGTCGCCGAACAGGGCAGCTTGGGCGGGCAGCGCCGCACACGCGAGCGCGACCGCCAAGAGCAAGCGATGCCGCATCAACGCGCTTGGT
Organism: Betaproteobacteria bacterium; assembly: GCA_009927815.1. Classification (GTDB taxonomy): domain Bacteria; phylum Pseudomonadota; class Gammaproteobacteria; order Burkholderiales; family UBA3065; genus UBA3065. The sequence goes on from RFMI01000088.1 coordinate 9,353, forward strand.
AAACGATGTCAGCGCGGCGATTCTTCGACCAGCACGATTCGTTGGCGCATTCGGCCATCGGCTTCTCTTCGCCAAAGCTCACGGCCTCGACGCGATCGTCAGCAACGCCCAACACGCCCAGAGCCTTGCGCACGGCCTCTGCACGCTTTTGACCGAGAGAGAGGTTGTACTCACGGCTGCCTCGGTCGTCGGTATTGCCCTGAACGATGAGCTTGACCTTGGGGCGGCTCTTGAGGAAATCGGCGGTGGCTTGCACTACCGGCTGGTATGCGGCCTTGATGGTGTACTGGTCCAGATCAAAAAAGATCTGACGCGCCGCCGGCGCCCCAGCCACGTCGCCAGAGCCGTCGTCGTCCATGGTGCGGGCGACCACGTCGTCCTTGCCAGCCTTGCCCGCATCCGATTGGGACGACGCTGCGGCGGCGTTGCGGTCTTCGATGCTAGCGGTGGCTTGCGATGCCGGCTTTTTGCTGGCGCAGGCGCCCAAAGCGACGGCAACCGCGCTCAACAGCAGGATATTGGTGATGGTGTGCTTCATAGGAACCTCAACAAATTAGGTGATTGGTAACAACAACAGCACTCAACTGCGACTCTTCAAAACTCATTGACCCAAGGGACCCCACGCCGGTTCACGGGCGTCGCCAGCGGACAGACTCAGCCGCTGGCGAGTACGTCCGTCGATGGACACAGCTGACAGCTCTCCACGGCCACCGAGCAGCCGCCCGAACAAAACCAGCTGACCGTTGGGCGCGAGGCTGGGCGACTCATCGGCTGGCCCTTCGGTAAGCGGCAAAACCTGACGGTTGACCAGATCCTGAACCATAACCCTGAATTTTCCAGCATAACGCTGGATAAAGACAAAGCCACGACCATCGGGCGTCGGCCTCGGCGAGACGTTGTAATCGCCCTCGAAAGTCAGCCGCTCGGCAGTGCCGCCGTTGGTCGCGATGCGGTAGACCTGCGGGCCACCACCGCGGTCTGAGGTGAAGAAGATGAACTTGCCGTCTGCGCTGAACATGGCCTCGGTATCGTTGGCCGGGCTCGTTTTCATCAGGCGCTCCGGCACGCCACCCGTCGCCGGCATCAAGTAGATCTGGGAAGAGCCATCACGGGTCAGCGTGACCGCGAGCCGGCTGCCATCCGGCGACCATGCCGGCGCCGAGTTCGATCCGCGGAAATCAGCGACCACCTGACGCTGCCCATTGTTGAGCGTCTGCACCACCACCACCGGCTTTTTGCGTTCGAACGACACGTACGCCAGACGACCGCCGTCGGGCGACCAGCGCGGCGAGATGATCGGCTCGGCGGAGGTGAACACCGGTTTCGGGTTGAAGCCGTCTGCATCGGCGACCAGCAACTCGAAGCGCTTGGCTTGCCGCGTCACGTAGGCGATGCGAGTACTGAACACGCCAGGCACCCCAGTCAGCTTTTCGAAAACGGCGTCAGCGATCTTGTGCGCCGTGGTGCGCACCTGTCGCCCCTCGATCGAGTAACTCAGACCCAGCAACTGGCTGCCTTTGGCGAGATCGACCAAACGCACTTGGATCTCCCACTTGCCACCCGGCAGCGGATTGACGCGGCCGATGAGCATGGCGTCGGTGCCGCGATTCCGCCATTCGGCAACGTTGAGTTGAGCGATGTCGGCCGGGCGCGGCGAGATGGCGCTGGCGTCGATCAGCCGAAACAGCCCGCTGCGGTTGAGGTCGGCGGCGACCACATCAGAGAGCCCCTCCGGCAGCAGCGGCTCGGACGATAGTGGCGCGATGGCGATGGGGATCTGGCTGGCACCGGCGCCGACGATTTCAACGCTCAACGGTTCGGCCGCTTGCGCCACAGCGCCAAAGAACGCAGGGCACAGCAGTGTCAGGAGCAGTGATCGCAATAGGCGGGTCATGGCCGCGAGAATAACGGAATTCACTGGCCTTATTCGTTGAGCCGAAACTGCAACAGCAACTCCCGGCTGAACAGGCTGCGATCGGCTGGCAAAGGCAGGGGACTGGCCGCCAGCACTGCTCGCTCGACCGCCGCGTCGTAGGCAGTGTCGCCACTCGAGCGGGTCAGTTTGGCCGAGAGAACTTCGCCCGTCGGTAACTGCAGCACGCGAAGCTCAGCCTGGGGGTTGCCCTGAACACCCGGCGGCGTCACCAAACGGGCGCGCACCGCCCGCATGATCTGCGCACGGTAGATGTCGACGGCCCGCGCACGAGCCTGTTGTGCCGCCGCCTGAGCCGCCTGAGTCTCGCGCTGCCGGGCCTGTTCGGCGGCTTGAGCGGCCTGTTGAGCGACGCGGTCAGCGGCCTCGCGTTCGGCTCGCAACTCGTCGTCGCGCCGCTGCGCCTCCTGCAACTCGCGACGATGTCGTGCCTCAACGTCAGCCAGTTTGCGGGTTTCAAGCTGCTTTGCCGCCTCCCGAAGCGCCTGCTCACGCGTTTCCTGTTCTTTGCGCTGCTTGGCCTTTTTCTGCTGCTCCAGCGCGATGTCAGGCTTGGCCTCGACCTTGGGAGCCGATTTGGGTTCGACGACCGGAGCCGGGCGGGGTGGCGCCTTGACCGGCTCAGGCGGAGGTTCAGCCGCTGGCGGCGGCGGTGGCGCCTCGACGGGGGTAGGTGGTGGCGCAGGCTCGGCCGATGGCAGCGCGTCCCAGACCTCGGCGACCACCGGGGCCGGCCGGGTCTGCCAGCTCACCGCGAACACCAGCAAGGCGACGAACACCGCGTGCACCGCAAGCGCGAGCAAGGCCGACAGGCGTGCGTGCTCGGTGAACACCGGACCCGCCGCAGCGAACGGTGGCCGCGAACCCATCGTCGATCAGGGCCGCGCGCCGGCGGCCGGCGTGGCGGGCAACGGTTGCGCCAACAGCCCGACTCGCGCGACGTTTTCGCGCTTCAGCAGGTCC
>RFMI01000099.1 GCA_009927815.1 Betaproteobacteria bacterium
GCGAAGGCAGTTGCCAGAGCAACCGCGAGAAGCTTCTTGTTCATTCAATTCCCCTTCAGAGAGATCGGATTTAACACCGCCCATCACATCGAGCGGGTAACCCTATTGTCGATGGTGATACCCGCCGGTTCAAGCAAATGGACGCTTTGACGCGATGTTTTGGACAAGGTGTTGTGTTTTTGCAACAGCGCTTGGAATGGGCTTCTAAGCCTGGCTCGCAAGTTCTGTTTAATATGCGTTTCGAGCCCACGGGCGAGCGTGTCGATCACAGCCCGGTCGGCGCCCTCAAGGCACACACGGGCCGCTGTTTCAGGCAGCTGCTTAAGCAATTGCAGTCCCATGCGCGACAACTCCGCCGGCAAACGCTCGGCATCCTCGCCCGCGGCATGCTTCAGCGCCTCCAACGCGTCGTGCGCGGGCAACAGTCGCGCGTCGCCGGCTTCGACAAACGACAGCCTAGAGCGCAAGGCGTAAGCCGGGGCGAGCCGCAGCTTGCCCCCGGACTCCACCACAAACGCCAGGTCGCTGGCGTCGCTGGGCCGCGCCAGAAACACTTGCAACAGAGACCAACGCAGCAGCGCACGCAGCTCTTTCGCCGGGTCGACAGCATGCTCGCGCAACATGGCAAACACCGCGTCCAGTGGCAGTGGCTGCGGCCGGTCGGCAGACAAGCCCAGCAGCTGACGCGCGTTGATGGCATGAATACGCCGGATCGCATCGCCCCGCGGGCGGCGCTGGCGGTCGAAGCGCTGGACGACCAGCACCGGACTGGCCTCGAGTCGCTGCAGGGTCACCGGTGCGGTCGCAACGCCCGCCGCGGCGGCCAGTCGCATCACCAGCAGCTCGTTGCTGGTCAGACTGCTGCATCCCGCCTCGACGCCGCCCAGCTTGATGAGGTGCGTGGACGCAATGCGATCGGCGGTCAATACGCTCCAGCGGCCGTCGATATTGTGAATCGCCAGTTTGTGACGATCGCCCGGCAGGCTCGCATGCGCCTTGTTATCCCAAAGGGTAAGCGGCTGGATGTCGCGGTCGAGGATGCGCTGCGACAACTCGCTGTGCGACACCGGCCGCAGCACGTCGATCCCGAACGGATCGTTGGGCAAGGGCTCGGGCGGACGGCCAAAGCGCAGCGCGCCGAAGGTGTCAAAACCGGTGTCCTGCAACAGCCCGATGGTGTCGTCGCGGCGTCGGTGCAGGTGATTGGCCAATACCGACAGCGGCTCGCCGCTGGGCAGCAAGCAGCGCAGGAAATCGCCAAGCAACTGTTGACGCGCGGCCGCCCCGAGGCTGCGCAGGCGCTCAGGCGCTAGCGCGGGCGACAGGCTGAAATGGTCGTCGCGGGCGAGCCAGGTGTCGGCGTACAAGAAATCCAGCGGAACGCCGCCTGGTGCGTAGTGCAGATGGCCTACGCAGTCGCGTTCGGCATCCGGGCCTGCGTATACCGCGAGCGTGTGGGTATGGGGCAGCGCGCCGTTCACTTGTGGCTGGCAATCGTCGCCAGCCCGCGCAAGACAAGATCATCGACTCGGCTAAAGGGTACCGTTAGGTGACTGGCGATGCGGTCGGCGTCGCCACCGGTCAAGATGACCCGCGGCGTGCTGCCGGTGGCGGCGACGCGTCGCGCCACGCGCTCGACTGCACCACAGAGGGCGTCGATCGCGCCCGTGGTGATGGCGTCTTCGGTGCAAGTCGGAAAGGCCGAGAACGCCCCGGTGTCGGCGGCCAGCGCGGTGCGGGCGCGCAAGCCAGCGTCGAGTGCGCGAAAGCCCGGCACGATGATGCCGCCGGCGAAACGACCGTCGGCGCCCATCATGTCGACCGTTAGAGCCGTGCCGGCGCTCACGATAACGCCTGGCACCAGGCCCAGCGCGTAGGCACCGATGAGTGCCGCCCAGCGGTCGGCACCCAGGCGGGTCGGGTCGCTGTAGCCGTTGCGCACGCCGCATTCGAATTCGCGAGCGACCACCCAGTCGACTTCGCCATCGACGCGATCGATAGCGTCCTCGACCGCCTCGCGGATCTGTGGGCCAGCAACGCACGCCACCAAGATGCGGTTGATGGGTGGCAAGTTGCCCCAGACTTTGGGCAGTGTAACCACGTCGGCGTGTTCGACCACGCCACGGGTGACCAGGCTGGGGCCATCGGCGAGAGCCCACTTGATACGGGTGTTGCCGGTGTCGATGAGGAGGTTCATGGGCATCCTTGCTTCAGTTTTGGTTGAACCATTGGCCGAGATATTTTGCCGAGCGATCGAGTCCTTGGCGCTCGAGCGTCGCGAGATACTCGGGCAAGCTTTTTGACGGCGACTTGAGTGATGTGCGGTGGCGCTCGGCAGCAGCTGCGACAGCACGCGGAACCCGGTTCAACAGCTCCAACAAAAAATCGTCGGGATGCCGGGCCGTGATCTGGTGAGGCACGAGGGCCTCTGGCGGAAAATCCTTGAGGTTGAACGTCAGGATGTGCTGGGCTTTTGCCTCAATCGCGGCAGCCAGAACATGACGGTCGTGCGGGTCGGGTAAGACTAGGCCGGCAATACGATGCTCAAAGCCGTCCACCAGACAATCGCGAACGTGGGCATCCATCAGTTGACGGGTGCGCTCCAGTTGCTCAGCACGCAAGTCCCCTCGTTTGCTGAGAACACTGCGCATCCATTCATCATGAATGCAGCTGGTCCAGCGGGCCCGAACGACATCGGACTGCGCGAGGTGCATAAGCAAATCGCGCAACGGCGCGGGGTACAACACACTCGCGTCGTAGATGACAGTGGCATTTCCGGTCACCCCTCAGTAGCCAAGCCCAAGCTCTTGGGCTTGCGCAGTCAGCGCATCGAGCACCTGCAGACGCTGTGCATCGACTTGCCGCTTGTAAGCCATGAGATCGTGGTGCCTGACTCGCCGATGACTGCCGGTCTTGTGAAACGGAATCTGGCCCTGCTCGAGCAGGCGAACCAGATACGGCCGCGACACATTGAGCACATCTGCCGCTTGTTGCGTTGTCAGGTCGGCATCGACCGACGTGACCGCGACTGCATAACCGCGTTCCATCTCGCCAAGTGCCTGGCAGAGCAAACGCAGCGCCGAAGCCGGAACGCGAAGGCTGCAGGCAACACCCGATTCGCCATAGACATCGATGCGATGTGACTCTGCCGCTGATTGCAGCACGCCAGCCAAGGTACGAAGCGACTCGCGTGCCAAATGGACGTCATCGCTGGACAAGATCGTCGAACGCATCTCAGGGGCATTCATGAGCAATCTCCGTGAATCCTGAATAAACGATGGTACGCCATAAACGAAATAAACGAATTACGCCGGCCGCAGGCTGACATCCCCCGACAGGACGCGGCTCACGCCAGTCGGGCCTTCGATCAGCAGCGCACCGCTGTCGTCGATGTCGAGGGCGATCCCGGATTGCCTGCCGGCGTCGGGCCGGATGACCTCGACCAGCTGCCCCTGCCACGCGTGAAGATCACGCCAGTCGTTGCGGAAAGAAGCGAATCCTTGCATTTCGAACGCCCGAAGCGCAACGGTCATTTGACGTATGAGTGCACACAGCACGTCGTTGCGACTCAACGCACGGCCGGCAGCTTCGCCCAGCGCAGCGGCACTCTGGCCCTCGTCGAGGGCGGGGGCCGCGTGCACGTTGAGGCCGACACCGATCACGGCAACGCTGGGGCCAAGCATATCGCCCTGCACCTCCACCAGCACCCCGGCCAACTTGCGCCCGTGGAGCAGAAGGTCGTTCGGCCACTTCACCTGCACCCCATCCACCCCGCACTCGCGGCAGGCACGCGCCAGCGCCACGCCAATCGCCAGACTCAGTCCCGCCAATGCGCCCACGCCACCGGCAAACCGCCACAGTAACGAAAAGGTCAGGCCCTGACCCGGCGGCGCCAGCCAGTGCCGGCCTTGACGTCCGCGTCCGCCGGTCTGCCACTCGGTCACCAGCACATGGCCGCTGGCTAGCGCATCGGCACGCGCGAGCAACTCGGTGTTGGTAGACGCCACCTGCGGCAGACATTCGAGCGTGACCCGCGCGTCGGCCAAGGCGACGCGTAACGCATCCGGGTCGAGCAGATCGAGCGGCGCTGGCAATTGGTAACCGCGTCCGCGGATGCGGTGGCAAACGATGCCCAGCGCCTCCAGGTGGTCCATGCGCTGACACACGGTCGCCCGCGACAGGCCGAGCGCAGTCGCCAGCGCATCGCCGCTGTGGAAGCGGCCGTCTGCCAGCAGACGCAGCAGGGGGAGGGCGTCACCAGGATTCACGTGACGATTGTACGCAGCGCACGAACTGCGTTCGGTGGTTTGGTTTATGCCATCGGGCGCGCACTGCTTGACAGGCAAATATTTACAGTACTGTATATATGAACAGTCCCTTACGGCCAAACATGTCCATGCCACCCATGCTTACCGCCCGTCAGCAACAAATTCTCGAGTTCATTCGCGATTGCGTCAGTCAGCGCGGCGCTCCCCCCACCCGCGCCGAGATCGCCCAGCACCTTGGTTTCGGCTCGCTCAATGCTGCCGAGAGCCACTTGCAGGCGCTGGCACGCAAGGGCGCGATCACGCTGGAACCCGGGCGCTCGCGGGGCATCCGTCTGCCCGACGAACCAGGACTGCCACTGGTGGGACGGGTGGCGGCCGGCAGTCCGCTGCTGGCGGTGGAGCACATCGAGTCGCACTGGCGCATCGATCCGGCGCATTTCAGTCCGCGCGCCGACTACTTGCTGCGGGTGCACGGCCAGAGCATGCGCGACGCCGGCATCCTCGACGGCGACCTGCTGGCGGTGCACCGCTGCCAGACCGCCCGCGAGGGCCAGACCGTGGTCGCCCGCATCGACGACGAGGTGACGGTCAAGCGGCTGGAGACCCACGCCGGGCAGATCCGCCTAATCGCCTGCAACCCCGATTTCGCCCCCATCGAGGTCGATCCGACACGCCAATCTTTCAGCATTGAGGGCATCGGTGTGGGTGTGGTGCGCAACCAGTTGTCTTGAGGAGACCGTCATGAACGCGCAACTGCAAAGCGTCCTACAACACCCCGCCGTCTGGCGCCCCGGCCAGCAACCGCAGCGCCACCACGCGGTGCTGCGCAGCGGCATCGGTGTGCTCGACGACAGCCTGCCCGGTGGCGGCTGGCCAGTCGGGGCCGTCACCGAGATCCTCGCCAGCGGCACCGGCATCGGTGAAGTCAGTCTGGTGTTGCCCGCAGTGGCCCGCTTGAGCCAACAAGGGCGCTGGGTGGCGTGGGTGGCACCACCGCACTTGCCTTACCCGCCAGCTTTGCAACAAGCGGGAGTGGTGCTGGAGCAGATGCTCTGGCTGAAGCCCGACAGCCAAGCAGATGCCCTGTGGGCGGCAGAACAATCACTGCGTTCGGGTACTTGCGGTGCTGTCCTGGCCTGGTTGCCAGACGCCGACCACACCGCCCTGCGACGTCTGCAACTGGCCGCCGAGGCGGGTGGCAGTTGGTGCGTGGTGTTGCGCGACAGCGATGCGGCGACTCACGCTACCCCTGCGGCGGTGCGAGTCAAGGTGGCGTCGGACGGTCTGCGACGCCAGGTGCAGCTGCTCAAGTGCCGCGGCGGCATGGTCCAGTATGGCCCGCGCGCAGCCTGAGGCTTCCGGCGCCTGGCTGGCGGTGACCCTGCAGCACGCGCTGGCCGAGGGCAGCGCTGCCGAGCTCGAAGGATTAGCGCTCTGGGCGATGCGCTACAGCCCACTGGTCAGCATCTGCCAGACCGGCGCGGTCTCGGGCGTAGTGGCCGACGTCGCCGCCAGCGCCCATCTGTTCGGCGGATTGGATGCTCTGCTCGACGATGCCCGTAGCCAATTGCAGGCGCTCGGCGTGTCGGCGCGTTGCGCCGGCGCCCCTACCGCCCGGGGCGCACGCGCACTGACACTATCGACTCAGCCATTAAAGTGCTGGATTAGGCCTGCCACCTGGCCGCAACACCTGCGTCAATTGCCGCTTGCCGCGCTCGAATTGCCAGCGCCAGACCTCGAATTTCTGGCGTCGATCGGGGTGCAGCAGGTCGGCCCATGCCTCGACCTGAGCGGCGGCGACCTCGACCGCCGCTGCCAAGCACCCTTATCGCTGTGGCTGGCACAGCTGTCCGGCAGTGCGCCCGATCCTCGACGGAGCGTTCAGGTGCCGGAGCACTTTGATCGCAGCATCGAGCTGCTGACCGAGACCTGGCACAGCGAGGCGCTGCTGTTCGTCTGCAAGCGTCTGCTTGGCGAACTGGAAGGGCTATTGCGCGGCTGCGGTGGCGCGCTGCAATCGCTGAACATCAGCTTCGGCCACGCCCATGAACATCCTGACACCGCCCTCGAATTACGCCTGACACGCCCAACGCAAAGTCTCGATGCACTGCCGTCGCTGCTGCGCGAACGCCTCTCGCGGCTTGAATTCCCCGCGCCGGTACGGCGTCTACGTGTGCGCGCCATACCGCAACTCGATTGGCAGCCGCAGCGCCCGGAGCTCTGGCCCGGTGCTGAAGAGACCGCCATCAACCGTGATCAGTTGGTCGACCGCCTGCGCGCCCGACTGGGCGACTCAGCGGTGCGAACGCTCGGCGCTCAGGCCGATCACCGGCCCGAACACGCGTGGCAAACCAACGAGGCAAACCTTGCGGCTGCCAGCAGTCGCGGGCGTCGAGCTGCTGCGGTTAGCGCAGTGCGCGGGCTGCGTCCGATCTGGCTGATGCCCGAGCCACAGCCACTGTCACGCATTGCCGGCGAGTGGCAAGAAGAACGCGGGCCCGAACGAATTGAGTCCGGTTGGTGGCAATCACCGGTGATGCGTGATTACTACGTGCTGCGCGATCCGCGTGGACGGCGTTTGTGGGCGTTTCGCACGCCTGCTGGCGACTGGTTCGCGCACGGCTGGTTCGCCTGAGGCGCAGTGCCTAGGCGGACAAGGCCGCCAACAACTGACCGTGGATGCCGTCGAAGCCACCATTGCTCATCACCAGTACCGTATCGCCGTCCCTCGCCTCCACCGTGATTGCCTGCACCAGGGCCGCAAGATCGTCACCGGCAGTCAGGCGGGCGCCGAGCGAGGCCAGCGCGCCAGCAGCGTCCCAGCCCAGCCCGCGGGTGTAGCAGAACACCGCCTGCGCATCGTCGAGGCTACGCGCCAGATCATCTTTCCAGATGCCCTGCTTCATGGTGTTGGAACGAGGCTCCAGCACCGCCAGGATGCGCCCTCCACCGACGCGCTCACGCAGTGCCGCCAGGGTCTCGCTGATGGCGGTCGGATGGTGCGCGAAATCGTCGATCACCGTGACGCCGCGAACGGTGCCGCGCACCTCCAGTCGACGCTTGACGTTGCGGAATCGTGACAGCGCATCCACCGCCAGCTCTGGCGCGACACCGACATGCCGCGCAGCAGCGATCGCGGCAAGCGCGTTCATACGGTTGTGTCCACCGAGGATGTCCCAGCGCAACGGCGCGATGTCGTGCCCGGCAAAACGCACCATCCGGGGCTGACCCGGATCCACCGCATCGGTTGCCGGCTCGACGCATTGCCAGCCATCGCTGCCGCCGAAGTGCTCGACCGGCGTCCAGCAACCCCGCTGCAGCGTTGCCGAAAGATGAGCGTCCCGCCCATTGACCACCAACAAGCCCTGTCCTGGAACCGTCCGCACCAGATGGTGAAATTGCGTCTGGATGGCATCAAGGTTGGGGAAAATGTCGGCGTGATCGAACTCGAGGTTGTTCAGAATCGCCGTGCGCGGCCGGTAGTGGACGAACTTGCTGCGCTTGTCGAAAAACGCCGTGTCGTACTCATCCGCCTCGATGACAAAGAACGGGCTATCAGTCAGCCGCGCCGACACGCCAAAGTTCTCCGGCACGCCGCCGATCAGAAAACCCGGGTTCAGGCCGGCGTCCTCGAGAATCCAGGTGAGCATCGACGTGGTGGTGGTCTTCCCGTGGGTCCCGGCGACAGCGAGCACCCACTTCTGACGCAACACGCTCTCAGCTAACCATTGCGGCCCCGACACATAGGGCAAGCCGCGGTCTAGGATGGCCTCCATCAACGGGTTGCCCCGGCTCACCACGTTACCGATTACGTACACATCGGCTGCTTGCTCGAGTTGCAACGGGTCCCAGCCTTGCGTCAAGACGATGCCCAACTGTTCGAGCTGGGTGCTCATCGGCGGATAGACGTTGGCGTCACAGCCGGTGACGGTATGACCGGCCTGCTTGGCGATGGCCGCGATGCCGCCCATAAAGGTGCCGCAAATGCCGAGAATGTGGATGTGCATGGGCGGATTGTCGCCGAAACGCCTCCCGGGATGCCGGGCTCAGTGCTTGTGCATGTGCTCGTGGCCCTCGTGGCCGGCCGGCACCCGCGCACGCACAGACAGCACTGCACTGACCGATCCGGCCTTATCGAAACGCAGTTCCAAGGGCACGGTCTGGCCCTCGGCCAGGGGTGCCTTGAGGCCAATCAGCATCAGGTGCATGGCGCCCGGCTCCAAGGTCACCGTCGCTTTGGCGGGAATGTCTACGGCGTCGAGCTTGCGCATTTTCATCACGCTGCCATCCATGCTCATCGAGTGCATCTCGACGCTCTGCGAGCAAGTGCAACTGACGCCGACCAAGCGGTCCGCCCCGCCGGAATTGACGAGGGTGGCAAAGCCAGCTCCGACGGGTTGTGCAGTCGATGTGGCGTGAGCATAGGCATCGCGGACCTCAAGCGGGCCAGCATTGGCAAGCGTTGGGAGCAGCAACAGGGCCGCGAGTGCAAGATTGAGTGTTCGCATGGTTGTCTCCTGGAGTACAGATTGGTCGGGTCAGTGGTGATGGTGCTGGTGCGTCGCGCCGCTGTCGTCAGTGGGCACCGGAGCCGCCTCGACTGCCGGCGTCACGGTCAGCAGCGGCGCCGGAAAGGTCGGCTTGGGACCTGACCCGGAATACGCCTCGGCCCAGTCATTCTGACCGGTCTCGCACGTTTGCAACACCCGAAAGCGCTGCTCGCCTGGCTTGGCCAGAAACACCAGCAGCGTGAATTCATCGTATTGCTCGTCGGGCAGCGGGCCGCCGCGCCAGATCACCCGGCGAATGCCCTCAGTCTTCATCTTGCCATGCACGTTTGCGGGCTCGGCAAGCGGCCCGGTTTCGTAGCTCAGCGTCCAGCCCGACTTAGGTTGCGGCCGTGCCACGGGCACACCATCTGGCAGATCCACCTGAACAGCCACCGTGGCCGAACCCTCGCAGCCATGGCCGACCATGAACTGCGCGCGAAAGTAGCCCCCTACCGGCGCACTCTTTTGCGTCAATACAACGTGCGCCTCGGCGGACAACGCCGAGAGCGTGCTCAATGCGCCAATGAAGCCCTTCAGGCACCACATCTTGAGTGATTGGGTCTGCATGCTTGTCCTCACTTGGGCCGGTACTCGAGGCCGGCGTAGACGGCAACGCCGTCCCCCGGCAGAAACTGAGCCTGATCTCGCCCAGCCGCATCGCGCATCACACCGGTCGTCGCGCTGTAGCGGCGGTCGAACAGATTGCGCCCTTCGACAAACCAGCCCCAGCCATCGGACTGGCGTTGGCCAACCCGCAAGTTGACGATGCCGTAACCGGCGGATTTCAGCGTATTAGCAAAGTCGACCCAACTCCGACTGGCGGCCTGCAGCGCCGGCGCGACGTACAGACCCGCAGGCCCAGTCCAGCGCAGTTCGGTCACGCCAAAGGCTTCTGGCAGTCCGGCCAGGGTGTTGTCGCGGTAGCGGCTGTCGCCATCGAAGCGCAAATCCTGCCAAGTCGCCGTGGTAGACCAGAGCCACGCGCCCCGACCCACGCGCCAGCCAGCTTCGATGCCCTGATGCAAGGTGCGGTCAGCGTTGACCGTGGCAGTGGCGCCGCTCGGTAGGGTCAGTTGCAGCAGCTCGTCACGCAGTTCGGCCCGGTACACGGCGACATCCCAGGCCAGTCCATAAGCGCCTACCTGTGAACTGCCACGCGTCCCCAGCTCGAACGTTTGACCGCGCTGGGCACGATTGGCGCGTTGCTCGCCGGCGAACGCGTTGCTCACCTCGGACAGGCTCGGCGGCTCGAAGCTGCCGGACCAGTTGGCGAATACAGCCGTCGAAGGCGTGAGCGCATAGTGCAGGCCGATGCGCGGCAGCCAGCGCTCAAACGCCTGGGCGACACTGTCGTTGCAGGGCGCCGTCGCCGAGGCCGGGTTGCCACAACCTGACTCGCCGAGGAAAAAGTCGCGCTTGTCGCGGGTGGAGCGCGTCCAATGGCCGCCGGCGATCAGGCTCAGCGGCTCGGTGATTTGCACGGTGTCCTCGACGAAAACCCCGGTGTTGCTGGAATCCTGCGTGTTGTTCTCGCGGCGCGCGCCAGGGCGACCGCCGACGTTGGCGAATTGCCCTTCGTCGACAAACCCGCGGTTGGCGAGCACGCCCCACGACAGCTGGTTGTGCAAACCGAACAGGTGGCCGCGCTGGTTGACGCGAAACTGCAGGCCGTAATCGGTCGAATCTTGTTCGATCACCTGAAAGATCGGATGAAACAACTGCTTGCTCATGCCATAGGTCAGCAATTCAAAGTCAAGCCGCGACGAAACTGCCCATGTGGTGCGGTTGGCGATGCGCCAAAGCTGGAAATTGCGCTGCTGATTGCCGGTCAGGTTGGCGGGATTGGCCTGTTCCGGGTTGGCGCGCAACTGGGCCAGAGTGAGGTTTCCAGGCAGTTGGCTCTCGGTGTTGACGCCCGTCAAAAAGAAACGGCTGCGCACACCGCCACCGAAGTCGTAGCCCAGATTGGCGAATGCCCGCTGCGTGTTTTGGCGAGCGTGGTCGCGGTAGCCATCTTGGTAGAACTCGCTGGCGGAGACAAAACCGTCGAACTTGCCGTCGACAAACCATAGCCCACCGACGCGCGTTTGTAACCAAAGCTTCCAGCCTCGACGCGAGCTTGCAGTCCGGGTGCATCGCGGCCACTGAAGCTGACAAAGTTGATCGCGCCGCCCAGCGTGGTGGCGCCGTAGGGCGTGGCGTTGGCGCCCCGGTAGACCTCGGTGTAACGCGTCGCCAGGGGTTCGATCGCCTGCATGTCGACACCGCCGTCCGCCAAGTTGAGCGGAACACCGTCCTGCAGCAGGAGCAGGCCACGGCCATGAAACGTGCGCTGCAGCCCGGAGCCGCGTATCGAGATGCGCGACTCTTCGGCACCGAAGCGCGACTGCGCGAACACGCCGGGGCTGGCTTGCAGCATGTCGGCCAAGGTCGATGCACGGCCATCGCGGTAGCGTTCGGAGTCGACTACATCAGTGCCGCCCGGCACCTGGTCCAACCGGGCGCGCGCAGCACCGATGTCTGGCAGGCTGCGGTCAATCACCGGCGCGGTGACCGTCACCGTGTCGGCGAGATGCTCCGCCGAGGCGAGCGGTGATGCGACAAGCAGCACAGTCGACAACATCAGCCCGACGAGGTGCCGGGTCGACTCGGCAGGCTTAAAGGGGGGTGCGTAAAGCGCAGCC
>RFMI01000105.1 GCA_009927815.1 Betaproteobacteria bacterium
TTACCATGCCGCATGGCCCTGCGCTCCACCATCTACAAAACCGAACTGCAGGTGAGCGACCTCGACCGATCGGTGTTCGAGTCGCAGACCTTGGCGCTAGCACTGCATCCGTCCGAGACTGAAGAGCGCCTGATGGTGCGGCTGCTCGCGTACGCGCTGCACATCGGCGAGGGGCTGGCGTTCGGGCGCGGCATCTCTTCCGACGACGAGGCGACCGCGTGGCAGCACGACCTGTCCGGAAATCTGCAGTTGTGGATCGAGGTCGGTCTGCCCGACGAGCGCCTGCTGCGCCGAGCCGCCGGCCGCGCGCGCGAGGTGGTGCTCTACACCTACGGTGGCCGCAGCGCCGCCATCTGGTGGCAGCAAAACCGCGACACCTTGGCGCGACTATCGAATCTGCGGGTCTACGACCTGCCGCCCGACTTCACCCGCGAACTCGCTGCCTGCGCGGCGCGCAACATGGCGGTGCAGGTGACGGTGCAAGACGGTCTGGTCTGGTTTGCGGTGGGCGACACCACGGTGCAAGGCTCGCCTGAGCAACTGCAACCGTCGCCCTAGCGGACTGCCAAGGCTAACGCCGCCACAGCGTCCCTTGCGGCGTGTCTTCGAGCGTGATTCCGGCCGCGGTGAGCTGGTCACGAATGGCGTCCGAACGGGCGAAGTCCTTGGCTGCCCGCGCAGCGCGGCGCTCGGCGATCAAGGCATCGATCTCGGCGTCCTCCAGCCCCCCGACGGCGGCTGGGCCGCGCAGATAGGCTGCGGCATCCGCTTGCAGCAGACCCAGCACGCCACCGAGCGCATGCAGCAGGCCGCTCACCTGCGCCGACTTGCCACGGTTGGCCTCGGTGGACAGCTCAAACAGGACGGCCAGCGCTTCCGGCGTGTTGAAGTCGTCGTTCATGGCGGCGGCAAAGCGCGCCGCGCGCAGGCTCCGCCCAGTCGATGCTCACCGCGGCCGGGGGTACATCGCGCAGCGTGATGTAGAGCGAATCGAGGGCTCGCCGCGCGTCGTCCAAGTGGGCATCGGAGTAGTTCAGCGGGCTGCGATAGTGCGCACGCAAAATGAAGAACCGCACCACCTCGGGTGCGTACTTGGCCAGCACCTCGCGCACCGTGAAGAAATTGCCGAGCGACTTCGACATCTTCTCGTCGTCGACGCGCACAAAGCCGTTGTGCATCCAATAGTTCGCAAAGGTGCACTGGTGCGCACCCTCGCTCTGAGCGATCTCGTTCTCGTGGTGCGGGAATTGCAGGTCTTGACCACCGCCGTGGATGTCGAACTGACGCCCAAGCAAAGAACCGGCCATCGCCGAGCATTCGATGTGCCAACCCGGCCGACCCGGCCCCCAGGGGCTCGACCAACTCGGCTCGCCCGGCTTGGCGGCCTTCCACAGCACGAAGTCGAGCGGGTCTTCCTTGGCCTCGCCGACCTGCACCCGCTCGCCGGCGCGCAGGTCGTCAGGGTCTTTGCCGGAGAGCTTGCCGTAGCCCTCGAAGCCGCGCACCCGGTAATAGACGTCGCCGTTAGCGGCGGCGTAGGCGAGCCCACGCGTCTCTAGGGTGCGAATCATGTCGAGCATCTGCGCAACGTACTCGGTGGCCTTGGGCTCATGGTCGGGGCGGATCACACCGAGTGCGTCGGCGTCCTCGTTCATCGCAGCAATGAAGCGCCCGGTCAGTTCGCCAATGCTCTCGCCATTCTCCGTCGCCCGCTTGATGATCTTGTCGTCAATGTCGGTGATATTGCGGACATATGTCACCTTCATGCCGCTATTGCGCAGCCATCGGGTCACCATGTCGAAGACCACCATGACCCGCGCGTGGCCGACATGACAGAAATCGTAAACGGTCATGCCGCAGACATACATGCGCACTTCGCCCGAGATGAGCGGCCGAAAGACGTCTTTATGGCGGGTCAAGGAGTTGTAGAGGCTCAGCATGGTGTCGAGGCGACTCGGCTACAATCGATGCGACGCGGGGTGGCGAGAATAGCACGCAGATGGCGCGGCCCCAGCCCACCCAGCCCTTCGGAGGTCCCGTGGTCAAACGCGTTGCCCGGACATTCTTTGGCGTCGCCCTCGGCAGTGCACTGGACAGGCGGTGACGCCGGGGCTAGCCAACGCCGCGCCCTTTGTCGAGTTGCTGACCACCGAGGGCCGCATCGTGCTGGAGCTCCACCCGGAATCGGCGCCACTGACCGTCGCCAATTTCCTGGCTTATGTCGACGACGGTTTTTACGATGGCACCCTCGTGCATCGAGCGATTCCTGGATTCGCGGTGCAGGGCGGTGGGTACGATGCCGAACTGAACCCACGGCAGACCCGCGAGCCGATCGACAACGAGGCACCGGGCTGCCTCAAGAATCGGCGCGGCACAGTGGCCATGGCCCGCAGTCTCGAGCCGCGCTCGACCACCAGCCAGTTCTTTGTCAACCTCGACGACAACAAGCATCTCGACTACGTGCGTCCGCAGCCCGGCTACGAGGGCTACTGCGCATTTGCGACAGTGGTCGCGGGCATGGACGTGGTCGAGCGCATGAGCCGCATCCCGACAGGTCCCGCGGGCGTGTTCGCCAGTGACGTGCCGTTGCAACCGGTCACGATCGCGCGAGCGCAGCGCGGCGAGCCGCCCATGATTGCGGCGCTCGAGCCAAGCAGCCCAGCGGACGCAAATCCCCCCAAAAAAGCGGTCTCCGGCCCCACAATGGTGCGCCGTCCGGGCAAGCGCGCGGACACTTTGGCCGCCAACCGGCCCAATCCCACCACCAAGGATCCCCGATGAGCAAGGTTCGTCTGACCACCAACCAGGGTGACATCACCCTCGAACTCGACGCCGAGCACGCTCCGGCCACGGTTGCCAACTTCCTCGAATACGTTGCCAGCGGCTTCTATGCCAACACCATTTTTCATCGTGTGATCAAGGGCTTCATGATTCAGGGCGGTGGTTTTGCACCGGGCATGAAGCAAAAAGAGACACTGGCCCCCATCGCCAACGAAGCCGCCAATGGCTTGTCCAACGACAAGTACACGATCGCCATGGCCCGCACCAACGACCCACACTCGGCGACGGCGCAGTTCTTCATCAATGTGGCTGACAATGCGTTCCTCAACCACACCGCAGCCACCGGACAGGGTTGGGGCTACTGCGTGTTCGGAAAAGTGACGGAAGGCACCGATGTCGTCGACAAGATCGTTAAGGTGCGCACGATCAAGAGCGGCTTTCACTCGGACGTACCGGAAGACGACATCGTCATCACCGGTGCCGAGTTCTGGCCTGATCAAGCGAAGACGCTGCCCCTGACCGACGCCGGCCGACACCGCCGCTGCCGATGACCCCGCTGCACCACTATCGGGTCGGACACGGGCACGGCGCGGTCCTGTTCGCCTCGGACCTGCACCTGTCGGCGCAGCATCCGCAGGGCTTGGACGAACTGCGGCGGCTGATCGACCTCACCGCCGCGGCCGACGCCTTGTATCTGCTGGGTGACCTCTTCGAATACTGGGTCGGCGACGACGACCTGCGCGAGCCCTTCAACCAGGCGGCCTGCGAAGCTGTTCACAGCGCTGCCTGTCCGGTCTACGCCATGCACGGCAACCGCGATTTTCTGATGGGACCCGCCTTCGAGCGCGCCAGTGGGTGCACCCTGTTGAACGACCCGACGGCGATCGACCTGTACGGGACGCTCACCCTGCTGCTGCACGGCGACACGCTGTGCACCGACGATGTCGCCTACCAGCGGTTTCGCCGGGTGGTGCGCACGCCACTGGTGCAGCGAGTGTTCCTGGCGCTCCCGCACGCGCTGCGCCAACGGTTCGCGGGATACACCCGGCAACACAGTCAGCGGGCGCAAACACGGGTGCCAATGGCGGTGCTGGATGTCACTGCCACCGCGGTCGAGTCACTGCTGCGCGAGTCAGGCGCTGCGCGTCTGCTGCACGGCCACACCCACCGTCCGGCACAGCACCGCCTGCACGTCGACGGTCGCACCTGCGAACGCTGGGTGCTCGCCGACTGGTACGGTGTCGGTTCGGCGCTACGGGTGACCCCGGACAGCGCTGAGACCGTGACGCTCAAGCCTTAGGCGACTGCGGCCACCGGTTGCTGCAGCGCCCACGCCGACTCGGCGGCGCGCAGGGCGGCGCCCTTGTCCACGGCATGACCGAGACGCGGCAGGACCGCCTCCAGCGCGCGCAGACACAGGCGTACGTTCTCCTCGCGCGCCGAATAGCCCATCAGGCCAAAACGCAAGATCTTGCCGGCCAGCGGGCCCAGGCCAGCACCGATCTCGAGGTTGAATTCGTCCATCAGGGTGCGTCGCAAAGCGGCCTCGTCGAGGCCAGCCGGCACATGCACCGAGTTAAGCTGCGGCAAACGGGCCTCAGGGGCGACCAGATACGCAAAACCCAGCGCCTGCAGACCGTCACGCAGCGCCTGATGGTGGTACTGATGCCGCGCCCAGCTGGCCTCGAGCCCTTCTTCGGCAGCCATCACCAGCGATTCGTGCAGTCCAACCAAACCGTTGGTCGGCGCGGTGTGATGGTAGGTGCGATTGGCCGCGTTCCAGTACCCAAGGACCAGCGACAGGTCCATGAACCAGCTATTCGACTTGCTCTTGCGGGCACGCACCTTGTCCAGCGCCCGGCTGGAAAAGCTCGCCGGCGACAAGCCAGGCGGACAGCCCAAACACTTCTGGCTGCCCGAGTAGATGGCGTCGATGCCCCAAGCGTCCACCAACAAAGGCACGCCCACCAACGAGGTGACGGCGTCGACGATGGTCAGGGCGCCAAACTCGCGGGCGATGCCACACAGGGTGGCGGCGTCTGAACAGGCGCCGGTGGAGGTCTCGGCGTGGACAAAAGCCAGCGCCACCGCGTGCGGGTGCGCCTTGAAGGCGTCCCGCACTTTGTCCGGACTCACCGGAGCACCCCAAGCGTCGTCGATGCGGACCACGGTACCGCCAGCGCGCTCGGCGTTCTCGATCATGCGGCCACCAAACACACCGTTCACACAGACGATCACCGTGTCGCCCGGCTCGATCAGGTTAACAAAGCAGGTCTCCATGCCTGTCGAACCGGGTGCCGAGATCGGGAAGGTGAGGTCGTTCTGGGTCTGGAACACATAGCGCAGCAGCGCCTTGGTCTCGTCCATCATGGCGTTGAAGGCCGGATCGAGGTGGCCGACGGTCGGCTGCGCCATGGCGGCCAGCACGCGCGGATGGACGTCCGACGGACCTGGGCCCATCAAGGTGCGGCGCGGCGCGGTAAACGAGGCCGTCCCGGCTGGCGGGGGAATCAACTGCATCGATGCATCTCCTTCAGTCTTGTTCGTCTGCCGGCGTCTGAAAACGGGTGTCAGGAGGCGCGCTCACCGGCACGTCGTCAAACGCCGTGTCGCCGTCTGCATGCGGCGTACCGTCGGCGCGGAGGCCGGCGAAATCCTGCAGTGTAGTGTCCAAAAGATGAGTTGGCACCACTTGTGACAGTGCGCGGAAGGTGCTTTCCACCCGTCCCGGGTGTTGGCGTTCCCAATCACGCAGCATCTGCTTGGTCTCGGCGCGCTTGAGGTTGGGCTGCGAACCGCACAGATTGCACGGGATGATCGGGAATCCGCGCAGCGCGGCGTATTTCTCGATGTCGCGTTCCGGCACATAGGCAAGCGGCCGGATCACCATGTGCCGGCCGTCGTCGGACACCAGCTTGGGCGGCATGGTCTTGAGCTTGCCGCCGTGGAACAGGTTGAGGAAGAAGGTCTCGAGGATGTCGTCGCGGTGATGACCAAGCGCGATCTTGGTCGCGCCGAGTTCGTCCGCCACCCGGTAGAGGATGCCGCGGCGCAAGCGCGAGCAGAGCCCGCAAGTAGTCTTGCCCTCGGGCACCACGCGCTTGACGATGCTGTAGGTGTCCTGATTCTCGATGTGGAACGGGATTCCCAGCGCGGTCAGGTAGTCGGGCAGCACATGCTCCGGGAAGCCCGGTTGCTTCTGGTCGAGGTTGACCGCGATCAGCTCAAAGCGGACCGGCGCCACCTCGCGGATCTTCATCAGGATCTCGAGCAGGGTGTAGCTGTCTTTGCCGCCCGACAGGCAGACCATGATGCGGTCACCGTCCTCGATCATGGCGAAATGCTCGATCGCCATGCCGGTCAGGCGGCGGATGCGTTTCTCCAGCGCGATGCGCCGACGCGAAGTCCCGGCGGTCGCCCCAGCGCCGGCATCGCCAGCCACGGAAGGCCCCGCTCGGGGGATGAAGGTCACGGGTTGCATGCGCGCAATCTCAGGCGAAAATCCACCAGGCGAGCAGCCCCAGCAGGGTCCACTTGTAGGCGTAGTAGACAGTGCGATTCCACTTTTTCAGGCGCTTGCTGTAGATGCGGATCTTGTAGAGGTGCTCAAAGGCGCGGTTCAGGCCGCCAACGCGCTCTCCGGGCAAATTGCGAGTGCCAGCAGCGCGCATCACAAAACCCTTAAAGACACGGTTGAGCCAGCGTGCCACCGGATTGGTCAGCGGCCGCTCGATGTCGGCGAAAAAAATCACCCGGTCGTTTCGGTCTGGTTGTGGGCGTAGTGGATAAAGGTCTCGTCGAACATGACCGCCTCGCCGTCGCGCCAGAAATACCGCTCGCCGTCCACCTCGATGAAACATTTGGGCGAATTCGGCGTGATCAGGCCCAGGTGGTAGCGCAAGCTTCCGGCGAACGGATCGCGATGCTTGACCAGCTTGGCACCCGGCGGCAGCAGGGCGAACATCGCCGCGTTGATGCTGGGGATGCTCTCAACCAGGGCGACTGTCTTCGGGCACAGCTGCTCGGCCGAGGGCAGCGGGCCGTCATACCACTTGAGGTAGAAGCGCGCCCAACCGGTCTTGAAGAAGCTGTTGAAACCTGCATCGTTGTGCTTGTCGGCGGCCTTGATGAAACCCTCATCGAACAGGTTGGCGGCCTCGTCCCGAATCATCGTCCACTGCTCGACCAGCGGTTTGAGCTCCGGAAAATCGTCGAGTTGCTGGTAGGGCGTGTTCGGCACCCCCGAGAACGCGTACATCACCGCGTTGTAGGGCGCCAACACCGTCGAATGGTCGGTCAGCTGACGCGCGAACGGATGCCGCACCCGCCCGCGAAGATGGATGAACACGGCCGAAGCGATGAACACATAGAGGACCAGAAAGGCGGGTTCGATAAGTTTGTGCAGCATGGTTCGGCTCAGAGGTGGGCGCTGCGGCCGCCGTCGACGTTGAGAATGTGGCCCGTAACATAAGGCGCCTCGTCGACCAAAAACAGCACCGCGCGGGCGATGTCGTCCGGGTCGCCAACACGACGCAGCGGCACCGTGTTGATGATGCGCTGGCGGGCGAGTTCATCCTGCCAGCTGGCGTCTTCCGGCCAAGTAATAGCACCCGGCGCCACGCCGTTGACCCGCACCTCAGGCGCGAGTTCACGCGCCAGGGATCGGGTGAGATTGGCCAGTCCGGCCTTGGCGGTGCTGTAAACGACGTAATTCTTCATCGGCCGGTCAGCGTGGATGTCGACGATATTGACGATGCAGCCGTGGTTGGCGCGCAATTGCGGCATCGCCGCTTGTGACAAAAACAACGGCGCCAACAAGTTGCTGCCGATCAGATCGTCCCAGTCTTTTTTGGTGATCTCACCAACCGGCGTCGGCGAAAAGCTCGATGCATTGTTAACCAACACATCGAGACGCCCGAACACGCGCACCGTCTCGTCAACCAAGCTATTGAGACCGTCGAGATTGAGCAGGTCGGCTTGCACCAGCGCCACCGAACCGGGCCGATCAGCATTGAGCACCGCCTGCAAGGTGCGCGCCTCGCTGGCCGAACTGCGATAGTGGATCATCAACTGGAAGCCGGACGCATGCAGGCGCCGCGCGATGGCCGCACCGACCCGCTTGGCACCACCGGTGATCAGCGCAACTTTTTGCATCGCGCAAAGGTACCATAATCAGATGCTTAGCCCCACGATTCCGCCCACCGGGGGCCCCTCCGCCGACGATCAGGCCAGCAGCACAGCCCTGCATCAGCGCATCGTCGAGACCATCACTGCCCATGGCGGCTGGATCCCGTTCTCCGAGTTCATGAATCTGGCTTTGTACGCGCCGGGCTTGGGCTACTACGCCAGCGGACGCCCGGTATTCGGAAGCGGCGGAGATTTCGTCACCGCACCCGAACTCGGCGGCCTGTTCGCAGAGACCCTGTCGCGATGGATAGGCGGCGTTTTACCAGACGATGCGCGCACGATAACCGAATTTGGTGCTGGTAACGGCACACTTGCAGCCCAGTTGCTGGCCGCGCCCTGCCTCTCCGACGTGCGCTACCGCATCGTCGAATTGAGTGGTGCACTGTCCGCTCGGCAGCGCGAGGCGGTTGCCGCGGTGCCCGGTGCGCTGGACCGAACCGAATGGCTCGATGCCCTGCCCGACCGCCTGGACGGCATCGTCCTGGGCAACGAAGTCCTCGATGCCATGCCGGTGCACCTGCTGGTCGGCCACAACGGCAGCGTTCTGGAGCGCGGCGTCACCGCAATCCGCGGCGAATTGGACTGGTCGGATGCGTCCCCCACCGCGGAGGCTCTGGCGGCACGCGCTGCGCAGCGCATCGCCCGCGGCGACTGGCCGGATGGCTACCTCAGCGAAGTACACCCGCGTCAGGAGGCGTTCGTCGCCAGCCTTGCCGAGCGTCTGCATTCGGGTGCGCTGGTGTTCATCGACTATGGCTTCGACGAGGCCACCTACTACCACCCGCAGCGCAATCAAGGCACGCTGCGCTGCCACCATCGGCACCGCGCGGGTGATCAACCACTCGTGTGGCCCGGTTTGCAGGACATCACGGCGCACGTCAATTTCGATGCACTCACCGAGGTGGCCGCCGAGGCAGGACTCGAGGGCGGACACGTGCCAATGGCGCAGTTCCTGCTGGACGCGGGCATCCTCGAGGTGCTGTCGCAAGTGTCCCCCGACGACGCGGCGCGCTATCTACCCTTGTCGGCCGAGGCCAATCGGCTGCTATCGCCAGCCGAAATGGGCGAATTGTTTCGCGTTGCCGTGTGGGGTCGCTAGAGGGCCGACGCAGCCCCTAAGTGTGCCTGGGCTCTACTGACGCCGCGTCGTCAAGCGCCGCCAGCCGGCCACCAGCAACAGCACCAGCGTCGACACGCCAAGCACCAAGCCGTCGCCCCACCGCTGATAGGGCGTGGTGCCGGTGCGCCCTTGCAGCGTCGCCGCCAGGGTGCCCGGCGTGAATGGCGGCAGGGCGGCGAGCACGCGACCGCGGTGGTCGGCAGCCAAGGTGATGCCGTTGTTGGTCGAGCGCAGCAGCGGACGGGCGTTCTCCAGCGCCCGCATCTGCGACTGTTGGGCGTGCTGCCAAGATGCTGCGGTGCGCCCGAACCAGGCGTCGTTGGTCTGGTTGACCAGCACCGTGGCATCGGCGGCGCGGCGGGCCACCTCACTGGCGAAAATGTCCTCGTAGCAGATCATGAAGGCGATGCGCTGACCCGACAGCGCCATCGGCGGTGGCGTCGGCTCGCCGGGGGAAAAGTCCGACATCGGGATCGCCACTGCCTCGACGAACCAGCGAAAGCCCCACGGCACATATTCGCCAAAGGGCACCAGATGGTGCTTGTGATACGTGGGCGCACCGGTGTGGCCCAGCGACACCACCGAATTGCGATAGCCCCTGTCGTCGGCGGTGGGCAAGCCGATCAGCAGCTCGCCACCACGAACGCGCACGCCATGGGTTAAGCGCTCCAGCACATCGGGCTTGAGGTCGCTCAAGAAGAAGGGCAACGCGGTTTCCGGCAGGATCACCCAATGCGCGCGGGTCACCGCCGTCTGGCGCGTCACCTGCGCAACGATGCGGCCCGCGAAGGCGGGATCCCACTTCACCGCTTGCGCGACGTCGGGCTGCAGCAGTTCGACGCTCAGGGGCACGCCGGTCGGTCGGCTCCACTCAAGGTCGCGCATCACCGGACCGACCATTGCCAGGCCAACCAGCGCAGCCACGCTCGCCAGGGCTGCCGTGCGCTGACGTCGGCAAATGGCCTGCGCGACCAGCACCAGAAGTCCGCTAGCCAGCACCAGCAATCCCGACAGCCCGAAATGCCCGACCACCGGCGCCAAGGGTGCCAACCAGCCGTCTGGCGCCTGCGAATCCCCCAGACTCAGCCAGGGGAATCCGGTGAACACCCATCCGCGCAGCCACTCGGACACGGTCCACAGCGCTGGCGCCAACAGCAGCAGACGCACCCAGACCGGACTCGACTGGCCAAGGCGGGCCAGCGCCCACAACGCCGCGGCCGGAAACAGCGAGAGGAACCCTGCCAGCAGGGCCACCGCAGCCCAGCCGAGCAACCAGGGCAACTCACCGTAAACCGACAGACTGACCTGGATCCAGCCGACACCCAAGAAGAACAGCCCAAACCCCCACAGCCAGCCGAGGCGCAAAGCAAAGCGGGGGGCGGCTGGGCGCAAGCTAACTCGCCAAAGCAGCGGGGCGAGTGTCAGCGGAATCAGCCACCAGAATCCGGTCGGCGCAAAAGCCAGCGGAGTGGAGGCGCCCAGTAGCAGAGCCGCCAGCGGAGAGCGCCAGCGGCGCAGCGTGCCGAGCGTCAACCGGCCTAGTCCGGCTCGCCGAAGCGGCCGCTGATCAGGTCCACCAGCGCGGTCATGGCGGCGGCTTCGTCGGCGCCACTCACTTCCAGCGTCACCAGACTCCCCTTGGGCGCCGCGAGCATCATCACGCCCATGATCGACTTGGCATTGATACGCCGGCCGTTGCGGGTCATAAAAACGTCACTGCTAAAGCGCGCGGCGGTCTGCGTCAGTTTGGCTGAGGCCCGGGCGTGCAGGCCCAAGCGATTGACGATCTCAATGTCACGCTGCAGCAATCAAGCCTCCTCGCCGTAACACTGGTCAGTGGACAGGCGGATGATGCCTTCGCGGGCGCCATGCATCACTTTGGCCACCGCCATCTGCAAGGGCAGGTTGCGGTGCGAGATCGCACGCAAAACCATCGGCACGTTCACGCCGCTGATGGCTTCGACTTTGCCGCGCTCCATCAGGCGGGCGGCGATGTTGCAGGGCGTCGCGCCAAAGATGTCGGACAGGATCAGCACGCCGTCACCGCTGTCGATCGCCTCAACCGCCGGCCACAGCCGCGAGATCATGGTCGCTTCGTTGTCGAACATGTAAACCTCGATCGCAGCGACCCGCTCCGGCAGCTCGCCAAGCACGTGCTTGGCGCACTCGAGCAGCGAGTGGCCAAGGTTGCCGTGGGCGATGATGAGAATTCCGAGCATGGTTTGCGTCAGCGCAAGGTGCGTTCTTGCGCGCTACTTTAGTCGCAATCAGCGCGCTTGGGCGATGGCCTCGACCATTCGTGCCGCCGGATCTGCCCCGGTGGCGGCAAAGATCTCGACCATGCAGGTCGGACTGGTGACGTTGAATTCGGTGAGATGCTCGCCGATCACGTCGAGTCCCACAAGCATGAGTCCGCTGTCGCGGCAGTAAGCGCCCACTTCGGCCGCGATTCGACGCTGCGAGGGTGTCAGTGGGCGCACCTCGCCGCGCCCGCCGGCCGCGAGGTTGCCGCGCGTCTCGCCAGCCTTGGGGATGCGCGCCAAGCCATACGGAAACGGCTCGCCGTCAATCAGCAGCACCCGCGTGTCGCCGTCGGCAATCTCGGGCAAGTAGCGCTGCAGCATCACGTGGCGGTGGCCGTGGTGCGTCGCTGTCTCGGTGATCACGCCGAGGTTGTGATCACCCGCACGCAGCCGGAAAATGCCCGCGCCGCCCATACCATCGAGCGGCTTGACGATGATGTCGCCGTGCGTGTCCAAAAAGGCAGCGATGTCGGCGGCGTCGCGGGTCACCCGGGTGGGTGGGATCAGCTGCGGGAAACGCAAGATCGCGAGCTTCTCGTTGTGCGTGGCCACCGCCTGCGGCCGGTTGTAGATCCGCGCCCCGCCACGCTCGGCCAATCCCAACAGTTGCAAAGCAGTGTGAAAGTTGGCGTCAACTGGCGGGTCTTTGCGCATCAGCGTTGCAGCAAAGCCCGCCACCGGCCGTGTCTCGCGCGAGCCCTCGCTGCGCCAGTCGCGGCTGTCGCGCGGCAGCAGCGTCAGCGGGGTGGCGTGCGCGAACACGGTCTCGCCGTCGGCGAACAGATGGCCCACTTCGCACGCCCAGACGGCGTGGCCGGCGTCTTGCGCGGCACGCATCAGGGCGATCGACGAATCCTTGGCCGGCTTCAGATGCGCCAGCGGGTCGACGACAAACAGCCAGTCGCGCACGGCGCTAGACCGGCTCGGGCTGTTCGGCGGGCTTGGCGGCCAGCGCGTCCAGCAGACCGGCGGGCGTGGTCAGCGCCTCGATCTCGTGGCTGGCCGCCAGCAATGCCAGCCGGCTGATCACGCCGTAAGCATAAAAGCGGTTGGGTGGCGCATCCGGCCGGGCCGCGGCGTCGGGCTCGGTGCAGCCGTTCTCGAACGCCAGCGGGACAAAGTGCATGCCAGGGGCGTTGAGGTTTTCGTCGTCGCCACGACCGGTGTGGACGCGGTAAAAGCCGCCAATGACAAATCGGTCGAGCATGTACACCACCGGCTCGGCCACCGCCGCGTTCACCGTCTCGAAGGTGGGAACGCCTTCCTGCACCAGCACATCGGTGACCTCCAGACCCTCCTTGACCACCGCCATCTTGTTGCGCTGCTTGCGATTGAGGCCCACCACCTCGGACGGGTCCTTAACGCTCATCACACCCATGCCATACGTGCCGGCGTCGGCCTTAACCATCACAAATGGGGTCTGGCTGATGCCCATCTCGCGGTATTTGACTCGGGTGCGCTCCAACACCTCGCGCACAGTCTCGGCCAAGCACTCTTCGCCAGTTCGCGCCTGAAAATCGACGCCCTTGCACACGCCCCAGAATGGGTTGATCACCCACGGATCGATGCCGATGAGGTCGGCAAACTCAACCGCCACCTGGTCGTAGAGATGAAAATGCTGACTCTTGCGACGGGTGTGCCAGCCGGCCTCGGCCGGCGGCATGATGGCCTGATCGATGCCGCGGAGTACCTCGGGTAGTCCAGCCGAGAGGTCGTTGTTGAGCAGGATGACGCAGGGGTCGAAATCAGCCAAACCCAAACGACGGCCGCGGCGAACCAGCGGTTCGAGCGTCAGGCTGTTGCCGTCGGGCAAGTCGATGGTGGTCGGCGCAGTGATGTCGGGCAGCAGCGACCCGACCCGCACCTTGAGCCCAGACAGGCGCAGCGTGTCGCGCAGGGTGGCGACGTTCTGCAAGTAATAGAGGTTGCGCGTGTGGTTCTCAGGGATGATCAGCAAATTGGCGGCACCCGGACACAGATGGTCGATGGTCACCTGCGCGGCCTGAATCGCCAGCGGCCGAAACACCGGGTTGAGGTTGTTGAAGCCAGCCGGGAAGAGGTTCATGTCGACCGGCGCCAGCTTGTATCCGGCGTTGCGCAGGTCCACCGAGCCATAGAACGGCGGCGTATGGTCCGACCACTGGGCGCGAAACCACGCCTCGATGCCGGGCATGGCATCGAGCAAGCGTTTCTCGAGGTCCAGCAGCGGGCCAGTGAGAGCAGTGGTGAGGTGCGGAACGGCCATGTCGCGTCCTTACGGGTGTTCGTCGCATTCTAATCCGAGGATTCCGACGGCACCGTTGCGGTGCGTCAGCGCCGGTTCGGGTGGCTTAGGCCCACGCGTATACTGGTGATCTTGCATGACTGCATCCGGTACGCCCGACATGTCCAACACGCCCGCCGCCCCGAATCCCGCCAACGCTTGGTCCGGTCGATTCTCCGAGCCCGTCGCCGAGCTGGTGCAGCGCTACACGGCAAGCGTGCAATTTGACCAACGGATGGCCGAGCAGGACATCCGCGGCTCGCTGGCGCACGCGCGCATGCTGGCGCGGGTGGGCGTGATTTCGACGGACGACCTCACCGCAATCGAGCAGGGCATGGGCGCCATCCTCGACGAGATTCGCGCTGGTACGTTCGAGTGGCGCATCGACCTCGAAGACGTGCACATGAACATCGAACGGCGCCTCACCGAGCGGATTGGAGACGCCGGCAAGCGCCTGCACACCGGCCGCAGCCGCAACGACCAAGTCGCCACCGACATCCGTCTGTGGCTGCGCGACGCCATCGACGAGGCCCTAGACCTGCTGCGCGGCTTCCAGCTGGCGCTGCTGAATCTGGCCGAGCAACACACCGATACGCGATGCCAGGCTTTACGCACTTGCAAGTCGCGCAGCCGGTGACCTTCGGCCACCACCTGCTGGCCTACGTCGAGATGGCGCGGCGCGACGCCGAGCGCCTGGCCGACTGCCGCAAGCGCCTCAACCGCCTGCCGCTGGGCGCGGCGGCGCTGGCCGGCACCACCTACCCCATCGACCGGCCGTCGGTGGCGGCGGACCTGGGCTTTGACGAGGTGTGCGAGAACTCGCTGGACGCGGTGAGCGACCGCGACTTCGCCATCGAATTCTGTGCTGCGGCGGCAATCGCCATGACCCACCTGTCGCGCCTGTCGGAAGAGCTGATCCTTTGGATGAGCCCGCGGGTGGGCTTCATCGATCTGGCCGACCGCTTCTGCACCGGCTCGTCGATCATGCCGCAGAAGAAGAACCCGGACGTGCCGGAGCTGGTGCGCGGCAAGACTGGCCGCGTCAACGGCAGCCTGATCAGCCTGCTGACGCTGATGAAGGGCCAGCCGCTGGCGTACAACAAGGACAATCAGGAAGACAAGGAGCCGCTGTTCGACGCCGCCGACACGCTGCTCGACACGCTGCGCATCTATGCCGATCTGGTAACCGGCATCCGCGTCAAGCCCGATGCCATGCGGGCCGCGCTGCGTCAGGGCTACGCCACCGCGACCGACCTAGCGGATTATCTGGTGAAGCGCGGACTGCCCTTCCGCGACGCGCACGAGGCAGTGGCGTTGGCGGTGCGCGCAGCCGAGAAGCGCGGCTGCGACCTAAGCGACTTCACGCTGGACGAGCTGCGCGCGGCGATGGCCGAGGTGAAGGGCGCGGCGGAGAAGCTGGACGCCGACGTGGCCGCCGCCCTGACGTGGAAGGCTCGCTGGCGGCGCGTAACCACATCGGTGGGACGGCACCGGAGCAGGTGCGGGCGGCGATCAAGCGGGCGCGGG
>RFMI01000124.1 GCA_009927815.1 Betaproteobacteria bacterium
TCAAGCGCACTTTCTAAGCGCTTCACCTAAAACACTGTTTTTAAGGACCTTTCCAAGC
Source organism: Betaproteobacteria bacterium (assembly GCA_009927815.1). Classification (GTDB taxonomy): domain Bacteria; phylum Pseudomonadota; class Gammaproteobacteria; order Burkholderiales; family UBA3065; genus UBA3065. The sequence continues at coordinate 59 of RFMI01000124.1, forward strand.
CCTTCTGGGCTTGGACTGGCCCCCCTCAACCCTAAGGAGCTGTGATGAAACTGGTAACCGCCATCATCAAGCCGTTCAAGCTCGACGAGGTGCGTGAGGCGCTGTCCGCAATTGGCGTACAGGGCATCACCGTCACCGAGGTCAAAGGCTTTGGGCGGCAAAAGGGGCACACCGAGCTGTATCGGGGTGCTGAGTACGTCGTCGACTTCCTGCCGAAGGTGAAAGTCGAAGCTGCGGTGGACGGCAGCATGCTCGACCAGGTCATCGAGGCCATCAGCAGATCGGCCAGTACCGGAAAAATCGGCGACGGAAAGATTTTTGTCTTCAATCTCGAGCAGGCGGTCCGCATTCGTACGGGCGAGACCGGCGCTGAAGCACTTTAAGGAGCTCGACATGTTCAAGAAACTGCTTCTCTCCCTTGCGCTGGTCGCCGGGGTAGGCTTGGTCGCTCCGACCTTTGCCGAGGACGCACCGGCCGCGCCTGAAGTCACGACCGAAGCCGCTGCTGCTCCGGCTGCGGCCCCCGCTGCCGAGGCGCCGGCTGCAGACGCCGCTGCGGCGCCAGCTGTGGCTCCGAACAAGGGCGACACCACCTTCATGTATGTCGCGACGACCCTCGTGATCTTGATGACCATCCCCGGCCTAGCGCTGTTCTATGGCGGTCTGGTGCGCAGCAAGAACATGCTGTCGGTGCTGATGCAAGTGCTGATGACGTTCTCGTTGGTCACGGTACTGTGGGTCATCTACGGCTATACGCTGACCTTTACGGCAGGCAATCCATTCTTTGGATCGCTCGACAAGCTGCTATTGACCGGTGTGACCCCTGACTCAGTGGGTGCGACGTTCAGCAAAGGTGTCGTCATCCCGGAGCTGCTGTTTGTGGCTTTCCAGTGCACCTTCGCAGCGATCACCCCGGCACTCATCATCGGCGCCTTTGCCGAGCGCATGAAGTTCGCCGCAGTGCTGGCCTTCATGGCGATCTGGTTCACATTCTCGTACATCCCGGTCGCGCACATGGTGTGGTACTGGGACGGCCCTGACGCCATCACCAACGCCGATACGCTGGCGACTGTGACGGCGAACGCGGGCTGGCTGTGGGCCAAGGGCGCGCTGGACTTCGCAGGTGGCACGGTGGTGCACATCAATGCCGGTATCGCGGGTCTGGTTGCTGCGATCGTGCTCGGCAAGCGGGTTGGTTTGGGCAAGGAAGCAATGCCCCCGCACAACCTGGTGATGACCATGATCGGCGCCTCGCTGCTGTGGGTGGGTTGGTTCGGCTTTAACGTCGGGTCCAACCTCGAAGCCAACGGCGTTGCTGCGCTGGCCTTCATGAACACCTTCGTGGCCACTGCGGCTGCTGTGCTGGCATGGTCCTTTATCGAGTTTGTCGCCCGCGGCAAGGTGTCGATGCTGGGTGCGCTGTCCGGTGCGGTGGCTGGTTTGGTTGCCATTACCCCGGCGTGCGGATTTGTTGGCATCGGTGGGGCGCTGGTTATTGGCGTGGCCGCCAGCCTGGTCTGCTATTGGGGTGTTACCGGCTTGAAGAAGATGATCGGTGCGGACGACGCGCTCGACGTGTTTGGCGTCCACGGCGTTGGCGGCATCACCGGTGCGCTGCTGACCGGTGTCTTCGCGTCGCCGTCGCTGGGCGGCTTGGGCATCTGCAACTACGTCACCAACAAGTGTGGTGACGCAGCTGATTTCCCGGGCATTGCCGCTCAAGTGATGATCCAAGGTCAGGCTGTGCTGACCTCGGTGGTGGTGTCGGCGGTGGTGTCCTTTATCGCCCTCAAGGTGATCGATCTGGTGATCGGCCTGCGCGTCAAGGAAGAGGAAGAGCGCGAGGGTCTGGACACCGTGTCGCACGGCGAGACCGCATACCACCTGTAAACAGCACGTTGCAGGGATATGGGCTTGGGGCACCTTCGGGTGCCCTTTTTTTATGCCTTAAGGGGTGTCAGCGCAAGTCGGCGAGCGCCGAGCCGGGTCGCTTGCCAGCCGAGGTGCTGGTAGAAGGCCAGCGCTGGTGCGTTGTCGAGGTCGGCCAGGAGCTGCGCACGGGAGGCGCCATGGCTGGCAGCCCAGTCGAGCGCAGCTTGTAAAACCGCTCGGCCCACGCCGCAACTTTGGTGCGCCGGATCGACCACCACATCCTCGATCCACGCCGACGGACGGCCTTCGGCGGTCGACATCACCAGTTGCGCAGAGCACATGGCAATGGCCTTGCCGGCAGCGTCGCGGGCCACCGCGATGTGCCCCAATGGGCTGTCGATCACGCCCTGCAGACCGGCCCGCTGACGTTCGGGGTCGGCTGAGAAGTCTTGTTCGATGGCGAACAGCAGCTCCAGCAGGGTTACCAGCTGCGGAATATCGTCGTGGTTCGCACGGTCTAGCATCCAGGTGGGAGCGCTCATGGTGTCGGGGCCTTGCCGTAAATGATGACTGCGAGAAAGCGAATTGGCAGTTCGACCAGCTGCTCGGGGCCATGCGGGACGTCACCACGAAAGGTGATGGCGTCGCCGGGGCCGATCTCGTGGGTGGCGTTGCCGTGCCGGTAGACCATGCGCCCCTGCAGCACATAGATGAACTCGGTGCCCGGGTGCTGGAAAGTCGGAAACACCTCGGACGCGTCGTCCATGGTGATGAGGAAGGGTTCGAAGAGCTTTTGCGGACCTTGGTCGTAGGCCAGTAACTGGTAGGTGTGGCCACGTTTTGTCCCGCGCCTCACCACCTCCATGCCCTTGCCTGAGGGCACCACCTGCGCGTCGCCTTCCGGCACGTCGACGTCGCGGAACAGCGTCGAGAGCGAGATGCCCAGGGCCCGCGCCAAGCGCGAGAGCGTATCGAGGCTAGTTGCGGTCTGACCGTTCTCGATCTTGGAGAGCATGCCACGCGAGACATCAGCGCGTTCGGCAACTTCGGCGATGGTCAGGCCATGTGCCAAACGGCGGTCGCGTAGCGCGCTGCCCAGACATCGTTCCAAGGTGTGGTGGTCTGGCTCGAGCGCGTCACTCATCCTAAAGATTCCCCACAAGAAAAAAAGTTGACCCCGATGACATGTTGCTCTATAAGAATAATTGTTAATTCTAGTGCAACACAACGAGGCCCTGGCGGGCTGCGTTGGGTGTTGGGACCTTTAGAGGAGTGTAACGGGCATGCCCTGGCGGCTTTTACGGTTCGGTTTGAATTCCAAGCATCCCGAGCCACGGATGTTCAGCGATGTTCAAGCGCTGAAGCCGAGCTATGACGTGGTGATCATCGGCGCCGGCGGTCACGGCCTCGCTGCGGCCTACTACCTGGCGCGCGAGCACGGCATAACCAATGTGGCGGTGCTGGAGAAGGGCTACATCGGCGGCGGTAACACCGGCCGCAACACCACCATCATTCGATCTAACTACCTCACGCCCGAGGGCGTGAAGTTCTACGACACCTCGGTCAAGCTCTGGCAGGACCTGAGCGAGGACTTCGACCTCAATCTGTTCTATTCGACGCGCGGGCATTTCACCTTGGCGCACACCGATTCGGCCGTGCGCACCATGCGCTGGCGCGCTGAGGTTAACAAGCACTACGGCGTGGATTCGGAGCTGGTCGGCCCCGACTTCATCAAGCGCGCCTGCCCCAGCATCGACATCAGCTGCAACGGTCACGCGCCCATTCTCGGCGCGCTGTATCACGCGCCGGGTTCGATCGCCCGCCACGATGCGGTGGCTTGGGGCTACGGCCGCGGCGCTTGCCAGCGCGGCGTCGAGATCCACCAGCAGACCGCGGTGACGGGCATCGAGGTCAAGGGTGGCAAGGTGGTCGGCGTACAAACCAGCCGTGGCCACATCGCTACCAACAAGGTGCTGTGCGCGGTTGCTGGCTCGACGCCCCGCCTCACCGATATGGTCGGCATCCGTACGCCGATCTACATCCACCCGCTGCAGGCCATGGTGAGCGAGCCGATGAAGCCCTGGCTTGACCACATCTTCGTCTCGGGGAGTCTGCACATCTACATCAGCCAGAGCGCTCGCGGCGAGTTGGTGATGGGTGCCTCGCTCGATCCCTATGAACTGCACTCGACACGTTCGACGCTCGACTTCACCGAAGGCCTCTCGGCGCACATGCTCGACATGTTCCCCTTCCTATCGCACGTTAAGGTGAATCGCCAGTGGGCCGGCATGTCCGACATGACGCCCGACTTCGCCCCGATCATGGGCAAGACGCCGGTCGAGGGTTTTTACCTGGACTCGGGCTGGGGCACCTGGGGCTTCAAGGCGACGCCGGTATGCGGCAAGACTATGGCGTGGACCGTCGCCAACGACGCGCCCCACGAGCTGATCACCGGCTTCTCCCTGGACCGCTTCCGCAACTACTCGCTGACCGGCGAGAAGGGCGCGGCGAGCGTCGGGCATTGAGGGCGATTCCATGAAACTCCTGACCTGTCCCGTCAACGGCACCCGCCCGGTGTCCGAGTTTGCCTACGGCGGAGAAATCCGAATCGCACCGGATCCCCAGAGCTGCAGCGACGCGCAATGGGCTGACTTCGTCTTCAACCGCAACGGCGCTCCGGGCATCAAGCGCGAGTGGTGGTGCCACACGCCGTCGAACACGTGGTTCATCGCCGAGCGAGACACCGAAAAAGATCGCGTCTTGCGCGCGTGGCTGCCGGGGAGTGAGCCATGAGCCGACTGCCACAACTGCCCGACGAGTGGATCGACCGCACCAAGCTTGTACGCTTCCGTTTCGAGGGCCGCGATTACACCGGACTCGCCGGCGATGCTGTGAGCAGCGCGCTCTGGGCTGCTGGCGTGCGCACGCTCGGTCGCAGCTTCAAGTACCACCGTCCGCGCGGCATCCTCTCGATGGCCAACCATGACGTGAATGTCCTTTTGCAGGACGGGCAGCGTCTCAATGTGCGCGGTGACGTGGTCCCGGTACGCGAGGGCATGGATCTCAGCGCGGTCAACACCTGGGGCGGCGTGACGGCCGACCGCGTGCGCTTCCTCGACCGTCTCGCGCCTTTTCTGCCGGTTGGTTTTTACTACAAGGCTTTCTACAGCAAGCGCTGGTTCCCGCTTTGGGAACGTATGTTCCGCGCCATCACGGGTCTGGGCCGCATCGACCTGGGCACGCCGCATCTGCGCACGCCAAAGCGTTACGAGTTCTGCGATGTCGCAGTGATCGGCGCTGGTCCGTCCGGCCTGTCGGCGGCGCTGGCTGCGGCCGAGGCGGGCGCCCGCGTCGTCATCGTGGATGAGAACGCCAAAGCCGGTGGCAGCGGCCTATACCAACTTGGCGGCCATGTCGCGCAGCGCGATGCCGCGCTGCAACTGCGGGAGCGCGTCGCTGCTCACCCGCAGATCCGCTTGTTCACCGGCACTCTGGCGGCGGCGTGGTATGCCGATCAGTGGATCCCGCTGGTCGATGGCGAGCGTATGACCAAGCTGCGCGCCCGCGCCACGGTGATGGCCAGCGGGGCGTTTGAGCAACCCGCAGTGTTTCGCAACAACGACCTGCCCGGCGTGATGCTCGGCTCGGCGATGCAACGCTTGATTCACCGCTATGCGGTGCAGCCGGCGCGTCGCGCGGTGGTGTTGGCCGCCAACGCCGACGCCTACCGTGTCGCACTCGATCTGCTCGATGCGGGCGTACAAGTGATGGCGGTCGCGGACTTGCGCGATCAGCCGATGGCCTGCGACGCCATGGACGCAGTGCGTGCGCGTGGCGTCGAATGTCTGGCCGGTTATGCCATCTACGAGGCCCACGCTGGCGAGCGGGGCGAGCTTGCGGCGGTGACCCTGTGCCGCGTGCGCGATGGTATCGCCGAGACCACGGGCTCGCGCCGTGTCGACTGCGATGGCGTGGCGATGAGCACCGGCTGGGCGCCAGCTGCCAATCTGCTGTACCAAGCCGGAACCAAGATGCGCTTCGACGAGCGTCTGCAGCAGTTTGTCCCCGACGTGCTGCCTGAGGGCGTCTTTGCCTGCGGGCGTGTGAACGGCGTGTTTGGGTTCGAGGCGCGACTCGCCGACGGCGCTCGCGCGGGCACGGCCGCTGCCGGTTTTGCGCTGAGCCGCGAGTTGCCTGCCGTTGCGGTGCCGTCAGAGAACTGCCAGCCGACGCATCCGTGGCCGGTGGTCGCACACCCGTCGGCCAAGAACTTCGTCGACTTCGATGAGGACCTGCAGGTCAAGGATTTTGAGAATGCGGTGCAGGAGGGCTACGACAACATCGAGCTGCTCAAGCGCTTCACCACCGTGGGCATGGGGCCGAGCCAGGGCAAGCACTCCAACATGACGGCGTTGCGCCTCCTTGCGCGGCTGACCGGCAAGTCGCCGCAGCAGGTCGGCACGACCACGGCGCGGCCGTTCTTCCACCCGGTTCCGATGTCGCATCTGGCCGGGCGCGGTTTCCACCCGCAGCGCCGCAGCCCACTGCATGGCCGACACGCGGCTCTGGGCGCGGTGTTCATGCCGGCCGGCGCGTGGGAGCGCCCCGAGTATTACGCGGTGCCAGGGAAGTCGCGCATTGACTGCATCCACGACGAGGTTCGGCGCGTGCGCACCAAAGTCGCCATGATCGATGTCGGCACGCTCGGCAAGATCGAGGTGCGTGGCCCCCAGGCGGCGGAGTTCCTGAACCGTGTTTACACCGCACGCATCGACCTCCTTAAGCTCGGCGGCACCCGCTACGCCATCATGTGTGATGAGAGTGGTGTGCTCACCGACGAGGGGGTTATCGCGCGCCTCGCCGACGACGTCTACTACTTCACCACCACTACTTCGGGCGCGGCCAACGTCTACCGCGAGATGTCGCGGCTCAACAGCGAGTGGCGTCTGCAATGCGGCATCGTCAACCTGACTGGCGCTTACTCGTCGGTGAATCTGGCGGGACCTGATTGCCGCAAAGTGCTCGGTCCACACACCGATATCGACCTCTCAGCCGCGGCTTTCCCGTATCTGGCGGTGCGCCAGGGCCAGATCGCCGGCATCCCGGCGCGCGTGATGCGGGTGGGGTTCGTTGGCGAGTGGGGTTATGAAATCCATATTCCCGCCGAATACAGCCCGACGTTGTGGGACACGCTAATGAAGGCGGGCGAGCCTTTCGGTATCGGACCGTTTGGCGTCGAGGCGCAACGGCTGTTGCGTCTGGAAAAAGGCCATCTCATCGTCAGTCAGGACACCGATGGTTTGACGCATCCGTTCGAGGTCGGCATGGACTGGGCGGTCAAGCTCGACAAGCCGTTTTTCGTCGGCCAACGCTCGCTGCAGATCCTCAAGGCGATGCCACTCAAGCGAAAACTCGCTGGCTTCCGCCTTGCAGAGGGTTACACCGGTCCAGTGCCGCAGGAGTGCCACCTCATCATCGCCGACGGCGAGATTGCCGGTCGCGTCACCAGCATCTACTGGAGCCCGAACGTTGGCCGCCACATCGGGCTGGCCTTCCTGCCGCCGGACCTGGCCGCACCGGGTACGTCCTTCGAGATTCGTCTCACGGACGGCGCTATGGTGCGCGCCGAGGTTTGTACGACGCCCTTCTTTGATCCCGAAGATCTTCGCCAAAAGGAGCTCGCGTGAACACCCCAGCCCGTGTCAGTCCGCTGATGGACATCCATGCGGCGCGTGCCGCGAGCTGGGTGGAGCTTGAGGACATGCGCAGCGTTGCCGCGTTTGCCGGCGAGTCGGCCGCGCACCTGCAGACGGTGGCCATTGGCGACCTGAGCCACCATCGGCGATTTGGTGTTAAGGGTCCGGGCGCCGCCAACGCTTTGGCGAGCCTCGGCATCACCACGCCAGCCCGCGCAAATGCGTGGGTCACGTCTGGCGACGCGCTGATCTTGCGACTTGGCTTGACGGAGTATCTCGTCGAGGACGCCAGCGGCGACGCCACGGTCCGTAGCGTGAGCGGCCTGCCCACAGCGCCCGACGTCTACCCGGTGCCGCGCTTCGATGCGGCGTTGGTCCTTGCCGGGCCGCAGGCGATCGAACTGTTCCGCCAGACCTGCGCCGTGGACATGACGACCGTTTCGGCTGAGCGCGGTGACCTGGTGCTGACTTCGATGGTTGGTGTCGGCGTGACGGTGGCCGCTGTGCCGTCCGGTAGCAATACGGTTTACCGCGTCTGGTGCGATGGCACTTATGGCGCCTATCTGTGGGAGACCTTGTGTGAGGTCGCCCAAGACTTGGGTGGCGGGCCTGTCGGCACCGAAGCCCTTTTGCGCGCCGGCTGCTGAGCGGCGCCTTCTCAGCGACCTGAACGACAACACAGGGGGAGACAGCGATGAAAACGGCAGACGCAAAGAAGTTTCTGAAAGATGGCGGCGTGAAGTATGTGCTCGCGCAGTTTGTCGACATTCACGGTGCGGCCAAGGCCAAGTCGGTGCCGGTGGAGCACTACGACACGGTAATCAATGAGGGCGCCGGTTTTGCCGGTTTTGCCATCTCCGGCATGGGTATGCAGCCCAATGTCGACGGTGACTACATGGCCGTGGGTGACCCCGGCACGCTCAGCCTTGTGCCTTGGCAGCCCGGCTATGCACGCATGGCCTGTGACGGTCATGTCCATGGCAAGCCGTATGCCTGCGATTCACGCGTCATTCTGAAGCGGCAACTGGCGCGCATGGCCGACAAGGGCTGGACCTTCTACACCGGCATGGAGCCTGAGTTTTCTCTGCTGCGGCGGGTTGAGGGCCGCATCGTCCCGTGTGATGCCTCCGACACGCTGGCCAAGCCCTGCTACGACTACAAGGGCCTGTCGCGATCGCGCGCTTTTCTCGAGCGGCTCGCCGAGTCTATGCGAGCAGTGGGCATTGATGTCTACCAAATCGACCACGAGGACGCGAACGGCCAGTTCGAGATCAACTACACCTACGCCGACGCGCTGACCTCCTGTGATCACTTCACCTTCTTCAAGATGGGTGCGGCCGAGATCGCCTCCGATATGGGTTTGATCTGCTCGTTCATGCCCAAGCCCTTCAGCAACCGCCCGGGCAACGGCCTGCACATGCACATGAGCATCGGCGACGGTAAGAAGAACCTGTTCGAAGACAAGTCCGACAAGCGCGGTTTGGGCCTCTCTGAACTGGGCTACCAGTTCGCCGCTGGTCTGCTGGCCCATGCGCCGGCCTTGGCGGCCATCTGTTGTCCGACCGTCAACAGCTACAAGCGGCTGGTGGTGGGGCGTTCGCTGACCGGTGCCACCTGGGCGCCGGCCTACATCTGCTACGGCAACAACAACCGCACCGGCATGATCCGTGGCCCAGGCGGCCGCATCGAACTGCGGCTGCCGGACGGATCGGCCAACCCGTATCTCGCCACCGCGGCGGTGATCGCTGCCGGCCTTGACGGCGTCGAGCGCAAGCTCGACCCGGGCGAGCCGGTGGTCGACAGCCTGTATGACATGAGCCTGGCGCAGCTCAAGCGGCGCGGCATCAGGGTGCTGCCGCAGAACCTTAAGGAGGCACTCGACGCTTTGGAGAAGGACGGTGTCGTGATGGGGGCCTTGGGCGACCTCGCGCCGGAATTCGTCAATCTCAAGCGCATGGAGTGGGTGGAGTACATGCGCCATGTGTCCGACTGGGAAGTCGAGAACTATCTGCAGTTCTTCTGAGCCCAGCCATTTCGATCGAATCGACGGAGAGATAAGCATGTGTGGAATTGTCGGGCTGCTGGTGAAGACACCGGCGCTCAAGCAGCAACTGGGGCAACTGATGGTGCCGATGCTGATCGGCATGACTGAGCGCGGCCCCGATTCGGCTGGTTTGGCAGTGTTCGGCGAGCCGCTGGAAGGCTCGGCGCGCAAGTTGAGCCTGTACTCGGGCCTCACCGACGACGGCGCCGACTTCAATTGGCATGGACTCACCCACGCCCTCAAGGAGCATCTGAGCGTGGACGCCCAGATCGAGGTCAAGCACAACCATGCCGTGCTGACCTTCGACGTGTCGCCCGACATGATCAAGAAGTGGCTGCGTGAACACCACCCGCGCCTGCACATCCTCTCCACCGGTCAGACCATCGATCTTTACAAGGACATCGGCACGCCGACGCAGGTCGCGGAGCGTTACGGTTTTGCGTCGCTGACCGGTTCGCATCTGGTCGGCCACACGCGCATGGCCACCGAGTCGGCGGTGACGCCCGACCGCGCGCACCCGTTCACCGCCGGCGAGGACTTCTGCCTGGTGCACAACGGCTCGCTGTCGAACCCGTATGGGGTGCGCCGCAAGTTGGAGCCTTTCGGCATCCACTTCGACACCGACAACGACACCGAGGCAGCCTGTCGCTTCCTCGAGTGGCGCCTGCGCGAGGGCGACGATCTTGAGACTGCCCTGCAAAAAGGTTTCGAGGAACTCGATGGCTTCTACACCTTCCTCATGGGGACGCCGGACAAGCTTGCACTGATCCGCGACCCGTTTGCCTGCAAGCCGGCGGTGGTCGCGGAGACCGACGACTATGTTGCCATCGCCAGTGAATTCCGTTCATTGGCGCATCTGCCAGGCGTCAAGCACGCCAAGGTGTTTGAGCCGGCGCCAGAGGAGATGTACGTATGGAACGCGTAACGTTCGATCTGGCCTCGACACCCCTGCGCGAGGTCAATGGCTACCTGCACCGACTGCCTGGGGGCGACCAAAGCCATGTTGATGTCAAGAATCCGGACGGTGCACACAACATCGCGGTGGGTCTCGACCAACCGGTGACCGTCGAGATCCACGGCCATGCCGGGTATTACGCCGGCGGCATGAACAAGCAAGCCAGCGTCATCGTGCATGGCAGCGCGGGCACCGGTGTCGCCGAGAACATGATGAGCGGCAAGGTGCACGTCAAGGGCTTTGCCTCCAACGGCGCCGGTGCGACTGCGCACGGCGGACTGCTGGTGATCGACGGCGATGCCGGGCTGCGTTGCGGCATCTCGCTTAAGGGCGGCGACATCGTCGTTGGTGGCTCGGTCGGCAGCTTCTCGGCCTTCATGGCCCAGGCCGGGCGCATGGTCATTTGCGGCGACGCCGGCGACGCCTTGGGCGACTCGCTGTACGAGGCAGTCATCTACTTGCGCGGCGAGGCCAAGTCACTGGGTGCGGACGCCCGCTTTGAGCCGATGACGGACGCTGACCTAAAGACCCTCGGAGATTTGCTGGCCGCAGCTGGCATGGACCACGACCCGAAATCGTTCAAACGCATCGCCTCGTCGCGTTCGCTGTACCACTGGAACGCCGACGCCAATCAGGAGTACTGAGCCGTGGATATGAAACCGATCGCCTTCAAGCGGGTGTCGCAAGAAGAATCCGCAACCTTCGACCGCAGCGTCATCGACTACATCCAAAACGCGGCCGCGCACGGTCTTTACGAGATCCGTGGCCTGGGTGCCAAGCGCAAGCTGCCGCACTTCGACGACCTGTTGTTCCTCGCCGGCTCGCTGTCGCGGTACCCGCTCGAGGGCTATCGTGAAAAATGCGTGACCAAGACCCTCTTGGGCACCCGCTTTGCGAAAAAACCGGTCGAGCTCGATATCCCGATCACCATCGCCGGCATGAGCTTTGGTGCTTTGTCGGCGAATGTGAAAGAGTCCTTGGGACGTGCTGCCAGCGAGATGGGCACCAGCACCACGACGGGCGACGGTGGGATGACCCAAGAGGAGCGGGGCTCGTCGAAGACGCTGGTCTACCAGTGCCTGCCCTCCCGTTACGGCTTCAATCCGGACGATGTGCGCCGCGCCGACGCTATCGAGGTGGTCATCGGTCAGGGCGCCAAGCCCGGTGGTGGCGGTATGTTGCTTGGTCAGAAAGTGAACCCGCGCGTAGCGAAGATGCGCACCCTGCCCGAGGGCGTCGACCAGCGTTCGGCCTGCCGCCATCCCGACTGGACTGGCCCGGACGATTTGGCCATCAAAATCCAGGAATTGCGCGAGCTGACCGACTGGGAAAAGCCGATCTACGTCAAGGTTGGCGCCACTCGTGTGTTCAACGACGTCAAGCTGGCTGTGCATTCGGGCGCCGACGTGGTCGTGGTTGATGGTATGCAGGGTGGCACTGCCGCCACGCAGACCTGTTTCATCGAGCACGTCGGCATCCCGACGCTGGCTGCGGTGCGGCAGGCGGTCGATGCACTGGAAGATCTCAATATGAAGGGCCAGGTGCAGCTGATCGTGTCCGGCGGCATTCGTACCGGCGCCGACGTTGCCAAGGCGCTGGCCATGGGCGCAGATGCAGTCGCGCTCGGACAGGGCATCCTGTTTGCGCTGGGCTGCAATGCCGAAACGTATGTGCAGGATGGGCAGCACCACTCGGCACTGGAGTCCTACGACGCTTTGGGCACGGCGCCCGGTTTTTGCCACCACTGCCACACCGGCAAGTGCCCGGTGGGCGTGACCACTCAAGACGAGGTGCTTGAGCAGCGTTTGCACCCGGACGTCGGTGCGCGACGCGTACGCAACTATCTAAAGACGCTGAACATGGAACTCACCACCATCGCACGCGCCTGCGGCAAACAGAATGTCCACCACCTCGAGCGTGAGGACCTGGTGGCGCTCACCATCGAGGCGGCAGCGATGGCTGGGGTCCCGCTGGCTGGAACCAGCTGGGTGCCGGGACGGTAGCGCGTTTCTAAATGGTTCCAAAATCCGATATCGTTAAGGCATATCGGTTCGTTGAATGGCGTTTACAACGGCCCAATTCACTCTTAGAGGAGACCTGAGCAGATACCAAGTAACCGAATCATTAGTCGACGAGTTTTATCCATCACATAAAAATACTCTGGAGGAGGCTTGGATGGACGGAAACAAAAACCAGAAGCTCGGACCGGCGCTAGCTGCCCGGGCTGAGGTGATGCATTCCCGAGACCGCTGGAGCGCCCTGCTCATTCTTGCGGCTCTCTGGGTGACCCTGATCTACACCTACGTGGCGGTTCCTCACGGCTTTTTCGCAACGCCGGTTGGACTCGTTCTGCTCATCGCCGCCGCGCTTTTATTGTTGTTCAACACCAGCTCGGTGTTCGCAATGCTCAGGCACTACCGCGAAGACCGCGACTACATCTATGGCCAAGATCTGCATCACCTTGACCAGAACCGTCAGCGCTTGCACGACTTGTCGTTGCGTCCGGCGCACGTCGACACCGATCCGGGAGCCCCCTGATGAGCAAGCCCTACGAACCTCCGGTGCAGAGCGCAGCCGGGCAGTTTTTCGACACTTTGGTCGTTTTGGTACTGGTCTTTGCCAGCCTGATGGCACCGCTAATGTTCAAAGCCGCCCCGGCCGCGGCAGAGGCTGGTGACAAGCCGGCGCCAACTTGGGAGTCCCTGAACCAGACGCCCGCGATGGTCGAGCAATGGGACAAGTTGGGCGTCAAGGTCGACGCCGCGGCACCCATGGTCGCCAACCGCTTCGACTACACCATCGAACCCTTGAGCCTGCTGCTTACCGTTGCGGTGCTCGTCGGGTATTTCGTTTTCGTGTTGCGCACGTCGGACCGCGAGTATCGCGAGGTCATCCGCGAGCGCTTCGGCTCGGCCAAGGGGAACTGATATGGATTTCTGGACCGCTCTGGAGTACGCCGCCTGGATCATCTCTGTCGTACTGTTCGGCTGGATGCTTGCGGACGCACGCTTCACCAGCTCGCAATATGGCGAAGACTTCCTGCTGAGTTCGCGTGAAGGCGAAGAATAGGAGCCCGAACATGAGTGCAACTGCCATGACGGCCTCCGCGCCGCAAAAGAACGCTCTCCTTAAAGTGCTTGGCCCTATCCACGTGTGGGCGCTAGGTGTCGGCATCGTTTTGGTGGGTGAGTACATGGGCTGGAACTTCTCGGTCGGCAAGGGCGGCGCGTACGGCTCGCTCATCGCCTGCTGGATTGTTGGCTTGCTCTATACCTGCGTGGCCATGATCGACTCCGAGGTCACTTCGACAGTGGCTGCCGCAGGCGGGCAGTACACGCAGGCGAAACATATCGTCGGACCCTTGATGGCTTTCAACGTCGGGCTCTATCTGGTTATGGCCTACACCATGCTGGAAGCCGCCGATGCGCTGGTCGTGGGCGACCTGCTAAAGACGGTGGCGGGGCAGTATGGTGCTGCGCTAGATACCAGGCCATTTGTGGTGCTCACCATAGCGGTGCTGGCATGGCTTAACTATCGCGGGGTCTTCATGACGCTGACGGTTAACTTCGTCATCACCGCCTTTGCCTTTGTCGCCATCATCCTGCTGTTCTTTTCGGTGTCGGGCGTCGGTGGCGGCGAGTCGATTCTGCGACATAGCGAGTTGTTGACTGATCTGCCCTATGGCTGGATCGGTGTGCTGGCGGCCTTGCAGTTCGGTATGTGGTACTACCTCGGCATCGAAGGTACCTGCCAAGCGGCCGAGGAGGTGCGCTCGCCAGGCCGCTCGATTCCACTGGGCACCATGGGTGGCATGATTACCCTGCTGATCGCCGCGACACTGACTTGGTACATCTGTGCTGGCCTCATGCCCTGGGAGTATCTGGGCCAAGCGGTAACGCCGCTTTATGACGCTGGCCGTTTGACTGGCAGCCTCGAGTTGGAGGTGATCCTGTTTATCGGCACCATCTTCTCAGCGGTGGCGTCTGCTAACGGGTGCATCAACGACGCCTCGCGTGCGTGGTTCTCGATGGCTCGCGATCGCTACATGCCGCAATGGTTCGGCGCCGTGCATCCGCGCTATCGCACGCCCTATCGGGCGATCCTGTTCCTCATCCCGATTGCGGTTTCATTCGCTTTCACCGGACTGCTGGACCAGGTCATCACCTTCTCAATCCTGTCTGGCTTGCTCGGCTATACGTTCATGTCGTTCAACATCGTCAGGTTTCGCAAGCTCTGGCCACTGGGCAGTATCCACCGGGGTTACGTGCATCCGTTTCATCCAGTGCCTTGTATTTTGCTCGGTTTGCTATGTGCGGCCACTTACTTCGCAACGTACTTGGGGTACGGCACCACCCTGCTATCGATCATGGCGTTCTACATCCTGATTTCGGTGTGGTTCGTGCTGCGGCGCTACCAGTATGTGCGTCGGGGTGACCAGTTCACCATGCCTTGGCCGCGACCGCGGGGCTATTGAGTGGTGGCTGCACTGACCGGGGCCGGCATTGCTGTCGGTCTTGCCGGTCTGGCTGTCGGCTGGCTCTGGCAGCGCCGGATCCAGGCGGGCTTCGCCGCCCGCCGGGCCGGTATTTTTGCCGCCTGTCGAGAGGTTTTTTCGAAGTCCGAGTTGGCGCATCCGGGCAGCGACTATCCCCTTCTGCGCGGTGACTACGAGGGCGTACGCGTTCTCCTGCAGCCTCTACTCGACCACGTTGGCTACCGTAAGGTGCCCTCTCTGTGGCTGGTCGTCACACTCGACCGGCAATTGACGCTCAAGGGCAGTGTCGACCTATTGTTCCGACCAGCCAACATTGAGTTCTTCTCCACTATTGACCAGTTGCCTGAGCGTATCCATCTGGGACCGGAGTGGCCGCAGCACCATATGGCGAGAGTGAGTCCATCTGGTTGGGAGCCGCCCCTGGGGGCTATGCGCGCGGCTCTTGGCGAAGCGGGTGTCAGCAGCGATCTTAAGGAAGTGGTGGTGAGCCCGCGAGGGGTGCGACTGGTCGTGCGACTCTGCGGCGTCGAAAGGAGCCACTACATGGTGTTACGGTCCATGTTGCCAGAGGTGGAGCAAATCCCGGCCGAGTGGCTGCGCTACTGGTTGGATGTGGCAACGGCCTTGTCAGAAGCAGTGAGCCAAGACATAGGGGAGGCCGCCTGAGGTGCTGGCGAGACCACTGTCGCCGCTGCTGATACTGGCGGTAGCCATCGTCCTTCCGGGTATGGGCCAGGTGCTCAACGGCATGTTGGTGCGCGCGTGGGTGATGCTGTTCTTCGCCCTGACCTTAGGCGTGGTCAGCTGGCATCTAACGACCCCTGAGCATTCATTTATAGGGCGTCACGCCGGTGGTTTCTTTATCTACGCCATCATGGTCATGGATGCTTACCTGTGGGCGCGATATCGGAGGGCCGCGATCGGGCAACACGAGCGGAGCTAAGCCCCCGCCCGCATCATCAGGTGTTATGCAGGGCCCACACAGCTGCTTCGAGCCGACTCTTCATGTTGAGTTTTCGCAGCAGGTTCTTGATGTGTACTTTCACCGTCGCATCAGAGATCTCAAGCAATCTTGCGATTTCCTTGTTGCTTCTGCCCTCGGCGAGATGCGCGAGGATCTGCCCCTCCCGCTCAGTGAGACTGGGTCTTACAGGGGCCTGCGGTGCATTGAGCGCCTGGGTAAGGATGCTGGCGATGTTCCAGTCCAGTACGACGTTACCTTGCGCTGCGTGGCGGATGCTTTTTACAAGGTCTTCGGGTTCCATGTCCTTGAGCAAGTACCCATCTGCGCCGGCCTTCATGGCCGCCAAGACGTCTCGTTCGTCATTGGATACGGTGAGCATGATGCAGCGGCTGCGCAAGCCGGTGGCACGGATATTAGTGACGGTCTGGATGCCGTTCATGCCTTTCATGTTGAGGTCGATCAGGATGATGTCGGGCACCAGTTTCTGCGCCAATTCAATACCCTCAGGACCGCCATTGGCTTCACCGACCAGCTCAAGCTCGGCTTCAGCGGATACCAGCTGGGCCACGCCCTTGCGAAACAAGGGGTGGTCATCGATCAGCAGTATCCGTACGCTCATGCTGCGGTCTCGAACGAGGCCTCTGCCGGAAGCCGCTTGGGTGAGAACAGGAGTTGCAGACGGGTGCCGCCGCCCCCCCTCTGGCCTACGGTGAGTTGGCCGCCCAATAGGGCGGAACGCTCCTGCATGATGCTGAGGCCGTAGTGGTCCGTCGACTCCAGCGGTGCTTCCATGCCTCGCCCGTCATCTTCTACGACCACCTCGATTTGATGCCCCGGGCCATAACTTAACGACACTCGAGCCCACCGGGCACCCGAATGTCTCACCACATTCGACAGCGACTCGCGGACGAGCTGCAGGATATGGAATTGCTCGTTGACATCGAGTCGGCACCTGCCCAATTCGTGCTCAAGTTGAATCGCGATGCCGTAACGCGCCTCGACAGCATGAATCGCTTCTTCTAACGATGCGATCAGGCCGGCGTCGCTGATGCGAGTACGGAAGGCAGCTATGAGTTCGCGGACCTCCCCATAGGCCGCAGAGATTCCGGTACGCAATTCCGCGGCGATTCGCGCACTTTCGCCGTCAGGCGCATGTTCGCCCACGCTCTTTTGCAGTCGAGCGACCTGAATCTTCATGAAGGCCAACGACTGTGCGAGAGAGTCGTGTAGTTCCGCGGCAATTGCCGAGCGTTCTTCTAGCAGGGCGCCTCGCCGCTCCTCGACACTGTCACTGAGTCCGGCGATGGCGATGGCAGCGATGCGGGCGAACAGTTCTGCAAGTCGCAAGTGCGTCTCATCGGCTTGCGCGCCCGGGTACAGTTCGATCAGCAGCGTCCCCACCGGGCGGGCTCGGCATTGCATGCTGACCACCAAGGCCTGGCCCGAATCGTTCGAGCCCTGCGGCAAAAGGCGCGCGAACATCTCTCCTCCGCCCATACTCTCGAGCGGAATGCTGCTCAAGCGGGGTGTCTGCCGGGTGCATAAAGTCTCGCTGCTTCCAAGAACCTGACGGGAGGCTGCTTCGAGAACGATTGCCACTGACCTGGCCGATAGTGTGCGTTCGACCAGCCCCATGGCTTCGAGCAAGGCCCATTCGGAGGCCTCGCTGCACGAAAAAATATCGATGATTTCCTGCACCGAATGCAAGGTGAACGTACGGCGTCGAACCTGTTCCTCGCCCATCTTTTTCTGCCACGCCACCTCGGCCTCGAGGCCACTCTGCCTCGCAGCAAGCATGGCGATGGCGCCGGCCATCCGATCGAACTCGTCGCCATCGACCGGCTCTTGTGCGGCCAAGCGGCTTGCCGGCTGGAGCGCGGATGCCAGCCTTCGGATCAGCAGCCGGTGCCCTTGAAAGGCGATGGCTGAAAGACCAACCAATATCAGCACAGCGCACAGAATCTGAAGAAGAAGCATCGCTGAGGTCCGCTCCAGCAATTCGCGATCGAGGCGATCGATCAGCGAGCACGGCGGACTTGTCGGTGCTGCAGCGCAACTCGCGGTGAGTTCGGCTAGCAGATGGCTGAATTGATCTTGGACGGCGAAACTGCCGGCGAGAGCCAACAGTGTTGCGATTGCTCCGCCAGCGATGACCGACAGGAGCCCGGTGTACAGCGGCTGCTTGCCGAGCGCCTTTTGCGGGAGAATTCCGAGCATGACCCTGTTTCTGTTTTCGGCCTCCGCCTTGTCACTGTTGTTTGCAGCCGTCATGTTGTCATGGTACGGCCAAGAGGGGTTTTTTGCGATTCCCTTGCTTGTGGCGAGCCTCTGTGGCGTTGTGTTGGGAATCAACCGGATGCGGGTTATGGCCAAGCCCTTCCGCCGGCCCACCATTCCGGTCCATCCGGCTTGGTCGAAAGAGCTGTGCCGGGCAATGAATTCGGCGTCGTTGATTCTGCGGGGGCCGGCTGTTGTGTTTGCCAACCGTGCTTTCCTGGACTTGGTCGCCCTGCCTGATCGAGCAGATGAAATCATCGGCCTGCCGTTTAGCAATCTTTTGCATCCGGGCGATCATGAACGGCTGGCGGCGCACTTGGGCGCTGCGACCGCCGAGAGCGCTGGTGGCGGAGAGGTCTTGCTGCGCCTGCTCCGGGCTGGCGGAGAGGTGATCCGCGTTCACACCATCTTCTCTCCGCTGGACAGCGATTCCGGCGGAATCTTGGTGCAGTTCCAGTCGGATGTCACAGCGGTACGGGTTCCGGAAATCTCCAGCGAATCGGTTGGCGCGGTTATCGACCAGCTGGATCTGGTGTTGTTTAAGGTCGACATCGAGGGCCGATTGGCTTGGGCGAATCGCGCCTGGGAGCGCCTGACTGGTCGGACAGTGGCCGATTGTCGGGGGCGATCGATGACAGCTGTTTTTCACCCCGATGATCGTGACGCTGTGGCGACGGGATTGGCTGGCCTCATTTCCGGGGGCGCCGATCGACTGCAATTGGAAGTCCGAATGGTCCATGTTGCCGGAAAAGTCTCCGGGGTGACCGTGCGCGCTCAGCCTTGTGCCTTCCCGGCCGGTGAGTTGCATGGCGCGGTGGGAACGTTGGTCGAAGTGTCGAACCGCCGACGTTTGGACGATCTAGGTTCGTCGAGACGATATGTCAACACCTTGTTGGCCAACGTGCCGGGCATGGTTTACCGCGGTCAAAACGACCCTGACTGGACCATGGAATTCGTAAGCGACGGTTGTTTCGACTTGACGGGCTACGAGGCTTGGGAATTGGTCGGCGATCGACAGATCTCTTTCGCAAGCCTGATCCATGTTGAAGACCGGGATTTTGTGTGGATACAGGCGCAGGCGGCTATTGCCCAGCGTAAGCCTTATCGCATCTCATATCGGATCGTGGATGCTGCCGGACAGACGGTATGGGTCTGGGAACAGGGTCGAGGCGTCTTTTCCGCCCAGGGAGAGCTCATTTGGATCGAGGGGTTCATCACCGATATGACCGCCCGCAGCAGTACCGAGGACCGGGCTCATAAGCGTGCTTGGTTCGATGCCCGAAATGGCATGACCAGCCGTGCGGTGTTCGATGCACTTTTGGATTGGACGCTTCATCAGGCGCAACTGCGAAGCTTCCGGTTCGCTGTCCTCTGGGTCGATGTCAGCCTGCTGCGTAAGCATCTGGCGGGTCTTGATGAATCTGTGATTGATGCGGTCATCGATCAGATTGCGAGACGCTTCCAGCCGGCGTTGAACCCCGGAATTGCGGTGACGTACCTCGGCGATTGGTGTTTCGGGGTGTTGGTCACCGACTTCCGTTCAAGTCAGTCGACCCGCTTGGTCTCTGGCGCGCGAGGAGTCGTCTCGGCCGTCTCCCGGCTTTCGCAGCATTTGGCCACGGCTTTGTCCGAGCCGATTCAAGTGGGCGAGCTACACGTGGTCCCCGAAGTATCGATCGGTATCGTCACTGGGGAACACAAGCACACGAATGCTGAGTCGCTACTGGCCGCTGCTCGTCGGGGGGCTAGCCAAGCAGCGGCCATCGGCCCGGGTCGTAGTGAATTCGCCGGCGATTGACGAGATGGCTATTTCGCCCTACTCGGGATCGGTACCTGGCGGCACCGGAACGCCGTCGTCAAGCCGCGACAACCACTCGACTACCGCCGGTTTGTAGCGAACCAGGCCCTTGTATTCGGCGAGATCTTGCGGCAAGTCGCGGAGAACGCGGTGCAAGCGCCGCGCCCACTTCGGGTAGCGAGCGAGGTCGCCGACGCTGGCCATATAGCAGCGGATCGAGAACAGGATGCCGTTGCTGCGAGGTAGCCGGAACAAGGCCTGCAACTCGACGCGGAGATGAACCTTCTCAGCCACGTTGTCGAGCGTCACGCTGGTGCGGTCTGGGCCCCAATCGGGGTAGGTCTCGGGCGCCGTATCGAGGCGCGGGTTGACCGTCATGGTCCAGTTGAGCCGCCTCACCGGGTTGCCCAGTTGCAGCATCAACAGGTACTTAAGCGCGCGGTCAAACACGCCAATCTCATGTGCACGGGGAACCGGGCCATGCCATTCTTTAAAGCTCATGCCGACGTCGAAAGCCAACGACCAGTCGGCCTGCGAGGTGATCATGCCGGCGTCGGCCCAAAGGTCGCCGTCGCGGTGGTCCATGATGACGAAGTCACCCTGCGTCTGCCGGGTGATGTATTCGAATGGCGGATATGGCAGGGTCTGGGCGTTGCCAAACACGAACGCCTGCTCAATGCCCAGGGGGCGGTTGGTCCAGGTCCACTGCTCGCCGTCGCGGTGCAGCGCGAAGTGCTCCGGGTAGTCCCGCGAGAGCGAGGTCATGATTAACTCGAGCACGTCCCACTCGGAGTCCATCATGTGTGGCAGCGAGATGCAGCGGCCGGGATCCTTCTCCAGGGTGATGGCGCGGTCGCGACATTCGGCGATGTAATGCTCATCGATATCGAAGGCATACTGATAGACAGAGTCTGGCTTGCCGGCGGTGTGTGGCTCGATGTTTACCGAGTACATGTATTGGTCGAGCCCGAACGGAAATGGAAAGCGCCGTATACCCTCATCCGAGTTGCGGTAGGTGAAGGTGTCGCGGAAGGTCTCGTCGCGGAATGCAATGCCCATCGTGCGCCTCGTCTGTAGGTGCGGCTAGAGATTGACAGTGATACAGCCGCCGGTGACGCGTGACACGCAGGGCATGATCTTGCGTCCGGAGTCGCGGTCGGCTTGGCTGAGGAAAAGGTCGTTGTGCAGCAGGCTGGAGTCGCAGTCCAGCACCTCCATCTCGCACTGGCCGCAGGCGCCTCCGCGGCAGAGAAACGGCGGTTGCACGCCAGAGGACTCGATAGCCTCGAGCATGCTCTGCTCGCGCCGAACCTCGATAGCCTTTCCAGTTTTCGCTAGCCGGACCGTAAACGGCGCACCCGGGGGCGGTGCGAGGAAACGCTCGCTGTGCACGTGAGTATCGGGCCACCCCATCTCCGATGCGATGCGGTGATAGGCCTCGACCATGCCCTGTGGTCCGCACAGATAGGCGTGAGTGCCGAGCGGGCGTCGAGCCAAAAGCTTGCTGAAGTCGATGGTTTCGCCGCGGGATTCGACGTAGCAGTGAAGATCCGGTCCCGCGAGGGTCCTTAGCTCGTCGGCGAGTACGCCGAACTCTGGCGCTCGATGCGCGTAGTGCACCTCGAAGCTTTCGCCGAGGCGGGCGAGTTCGCGCGCGTGCGAAAGCATAGGCGTGACCCCGATGCCACCAGCAATGAGCACGTGGTGCCGGCCCAGTCGTGCCATGGGGAACAGGTTGGCAGGCATCGATACTTTGAGTGCTTGGCCCTCTTGCGCACTGTCGTGGAGCCAGACTGAGCCGCCGCGAGATTGCTCCTGCCGCCGCACGGCGATGCGCCACTTGTTGCAGTCGGCTGGGTCTCCCAGCAGCGAGTACGGGTTGCGCTGAATACCTCCTGGCAGGGGCAGCGAGAGCACCACGTGGCTACCACCGGAGTAGGTTGGCAGTTCGCCGCCATCCTCGCGGCAGAGCCAGAATTCGCGAATACCCGGCGCCAGCTCGATAATCCGCGACAAGCGCATGTCGAGTTGCATGTTCACGGGTAGACGGTCTCCACTGGGGGTTTTTCACCGGGAATCTCGGCATCAATCTGAAAGCCCATGTACGCCCCCAGGCGGCGCGAAAAATGGTCCCGAACAAAGAGCGTCCGGCCGCATCCGCTGCAGTCAGCCAGATTGGTCCTGACACCCCGTGTCATTGCGCGGCAGTGTACGCAGAAGACCGGGCGTGCCTTGGTACCGGTTTGGTAGAGCCGGATCTCGGCGGAGGACATGCCGTAGCGGGTGGCCACAGCAGCGGCTTGCCAGATGGCGTCTTCCGGTCCTACGAGGTAAAGCCTTAGCCCCATGGTCGCCTGCTGCAGTAAGGATTCAAGCGCATGCAACGCTGAAGTCGCGTTTTGCTCGATCACCATGCGCGCAGTGACGCCAGCGACACCCAATCGTTCTGCAGCCTCCGCTGCCGCGACCACCAAGGTGAGCCCACCAGGCGGCCGGTTAGCAAGCAGCCGATCGAGCGTCGCGGGATCGTCTGCGGCGATGAACAGCAGGTGCTCGACACCGGTCTGGTCCCAATCGATGGCGTGATAGACCGGCTGGCTCTTGATGGAGGGGGCCGCTGTCATAGCTCAGCCGTGGGTACGACGACGCATCGGATCGTAGAACGGGGTGGGCACCACCACTGCCGTGAAGTTGCCCGACTTGCTCCGGATCGTGAGCGTGTTGCCGAAGCCAGAGACTTCCGGCTTGAGGTGAACCATGGCCAGCGACTGCATCAGCAGACGACTATAGGAGGCGGTGGTTACCACCCCAACTTGCGAGTCACCCTTAAAGATCAGTGCGCCAGCCTCGACGGCGGCGTCATGGCGGACCAGCATGCCGGCCTGCTTGACACGCTCCTTGCCCTTGCTGGCCAGCACTGCGGCTTTGCCAATGTAGTCGCCCGGCTTGTCGAGGTCGATGGCCCAGTCCATGTTGACTTCCCAAGGCGTGGTGTCGCCTTCGGGCATCTCGAAGGGGAAAAATAGCAGCGCCGCCTCGACCCGCGTTAGGTCCAGGGTGTTCCAAGAGCAGGCGATCACGCCATCAGCTTTGCCGGCGTCCAGGATCGCATCCCACAGAAAAACAGCATCGGCAGCCTTGCACCAGACTTCGTAGCCAAGCTCGCCTGAGTAGCCGCCGCGGCCGATCACCACGGTCTTGCCGAACAGCGTCGAGTCAGCGTGTTGGAAGTAAGCGATCTTCGATAGATCGCTACTGGAATGGGGCTGCAGCACCTTGGCCGAAAGCGGACCCTGCAGCGATAGGATATGCACGTCTTGGTCAGACTCGACCTTGACGTTGCGTCCAGCGGCCAGTTTGGCAAGCGTTGAGGGCGTGGCTCCACTGCCATGCGATAGACGGAAGCGGTCAGCTGCGTCGCGAATCACCATAATGTCGTCGACCAGCGCGCCGGCCTCGTTCACCTCTGCGGCAAGACGGGCGCTACCAGGTTTGAGGCGGGTCACATCAATCGACACCAGATGGTCGATCACCGACTCTGCATCGGGGCCGCTGACGTTGACGATGTTGAGTGCAGAGACGTCATACAGACCGGCTCGAGTGCGGGTGACTACGACTTCGTCATGCGGATTGGTGTGATAGCTCCACGGAATCGGCATGTTGTTCCAAGTATCGCCGTCGAGCTTAGAGCCCAACTGGCGGTGCCGTTCGTTGAGGATCGAATTACGTTGCATGGTCTTCCTCCTGTTGAGTCCGCGCGATGCCCTCGGTGCGGTAGCTGATGGATTGTCTGGAGCGGGATTGCATGGAGCAATTGTCTTCAGGGATTACCCCCTAGGGAGTAAGGTTCACGCCCTCACCCTGGACTTGTCAGGATCGTAGTGCGGGAAGCGCGCCACCCGCGCCGGGATACGTTTTTGCAGGCCGTCAAGTTTGCCGATCTCGACACTTGTGCCTAGAGCGCCGGCGCTGACATCCAGGCGGGCGAGTGCGATGTTGCGATCGAGCACCGGCGAGCGCGTTGCGCTGGTCACTTCGCCGATCTTGGCGCGGCCGATGTAGACCGGGTCGCCGTGATGGATGCACTCATGCCCCTCGATGTCGAGCCCGACCAGCACACGCATCGGCTGGGCCTTGCGGCGATCGAGCGCCGTCTTGCCCATGTAATCAGCGCTCTTGTCGGCGGCCACAGCGAAGCCGATGCCAGCCTCGAAGGGGTCTGTCTGGTCGCAGAAGTCGTAGCCGGCAAATACCAGACCGGCTTCGATGCGAACCATGTCGAGGGCGGAAAGGCCCATTGGCGCGATGCCGTGCGGCTCGCCAGCTGTCATGAGCGTGTTCCAGATGGCCACCGCGTCGTTCGGGTGGCACCACACCTCGAAGCCGAGCTCGCCGGTATAGCCGGTGCGCGACACCACCACGGCACGGCTATCAATCTTGCCGACAGTGAAGCGGAACCATTTGAGTTCATCAGCCGAGGCCTGATGTGGCAGCGTGGTGAGTACCGTGCGCAGGATCTCGCGCGACTTTGGGCCCTGCAGCGAGACGTTGTGGAGCTGGTCGGTGGAGCCGCGCACCCAGACCTGGAGGCCGAGGCGCTGCCCGAGTTGGCGCAGCCAAGTACCAACGTATTCGTCACCGCACACCACGCGGAAATTATTCTGGCAGAGGCGGAATACGGTGCCATCGTCGAGCATGCCGCCGTGCTCATGGCAGAACGCGGTGTAGACCACTTGGCCTACGGCGAGCTTGCGAATGTCGCGGGTCACTGCGGCCTGTACCAGCGCCTCTGCATCAGGCCCGGTGACCTCGAATTTCCGCAGGGCCGAGAGATCGATGAGTACGGCGCGTTCGCGGCAGGCCCAGTATTCATCGATCGGGCCATTGCCCGAAAACGACTCGGGTAACCAAAAGCCGCGGTATTCCACCATCCGCCGCGAAAGTGCGGCGGTTGCGGCGTGAAAGCCGGTCTCGCGGGTGATGCGGGGTTCTGAGTCGGGGCTCATGCGAAAGGCCATCCCTTTGCTGAAGTTGCATGCGGCCGGGTAGGTGCGCACATGGATGTCGGTCGGATTCCAGCCGTTGGCAGGGTCGATATCGTCGGTGCAAGACGAGGATGCGCAGACCAAGTCAGTGAGTGCCCGTAGCAGCACATAGTCGCCGGGGCGCGACCACGGCTCGTCGAGCGTGATGGTGTCATCGGCCTGATACAGCGTGTTGTAGAAGAAGTTGATGGCCGGCCAGCCCGTGCGAGCCGCGATGCCGTGCCCGGCAAGCGCGCGGTTGAAGTTGTCACTGCAGTTGGCGTGCCCCGGGTAACCCATGTCTTCGTAGTATTTGGCGCTGCAAGCGAGCATGAAGGTGTCATGGCGCCCGACCGTGTCGCGCACGATCTCGACCAACGGTCGCTGCTGCCCGTCGTAATACTTGGAGTGCAGCCCGGGGCCGGGGTTGGCCGTACCCATCAGCGTGCGGGTGGTGGTGGGGTCGATGCCGTACTCGACGCCCCGCTCGAGGTCGGCGGCGTGGAAGGCCAGAAAATCCGAGCACTGCCGTCCGTCGACGTCGATGACCTGAATGTAGTCGCCGGCACGGACCTGGTAGGCGGCGGCTGTCCCGGCCGCGATTCGAAGGTCGAGCAGCGGTTCGGCCAACGGTGGCGGCGCCTCACCCTTTAATGGCCGTTCACGAAACACTTCCGCAACCAGCGGAGTCGCCGTTTCTTGACCGTCAGGCGCCATCGGCAGGCTCGGGGTTCTCAGGACCAAGCGGCCCGGGTGGGCACAAGAGAACTCCAGTTGACTGCCGGCTACCGACGTGGTGCCGAAGACTTCCGCTCTGAACAGTGCGCAACTGGGGTTGTTGGTCAGCCACGCTGCCGCGTCTGAAACCTCCGCTGGAGAGGGACTCGACCAAGCGAGCCCGTCCGGTGGAGGGCCATTAACGGACAACAGCACAATACCGGGTTGGCCACCCTCCGGATCGAAGAGTCTTAGCCGGTCGCCGGCAGAGAGTTCAAGGCGAACCTCGCTGTCTCCAAGCGCGACGTGGCGCAGCCACCCATCGCTGGTGCGCACGTCAAGCCTTTTTGGCGGTTGGGTTCAGGTAAGCCTCTAATGAATCATCCAATGCCTCGAGCCACGGCGTGTGGTGCGGTATGGCCATGGACCCGGTCATCACCGAGCGGTAAGACTTGTTGCGATAACCCATGATGTCTTCGGCCTTGTCATGCTTCCATTGCAGGAAGGTCTCGTTGACCGCCGCGATATCAAACGTCGGGTAGTCGGTGGCCTCGATCAGTTGCCGAATGTATTCGCCTTGGTACTCATACATTTCCTGGGCGGTCTCAAGCTTGAGTTCTTCCTCCCGCCACCGTAAATCCTCAGCGTGCATGGCGTCGTAGTCGGGCAGTTGGATGCGCCCCAGCACGACGTCGCGCGCATACCAAGCCTGCGCGTCGAACATATTGAAGCTGTACCACTGGTCCTGCATGCCGATGTACATCATCTTCGGGTTCTGCTCCCAGAAGATGCCTTTGTAAAGATTTAGCGGCCAGAGGCGATTGTTGGTTTTGAGACGCAGGTTCTCGTCGATGAATGGAAAGTGGTGCAGATATCCGGTGCAGAGGATGATCGCGTCGATCTCCTTGCTGCTGCCGTCTTGGAAGAACACCCGTTTGCCCTCGACGTGGGTCATGTTGGGCTTTTCTTCCCAGTTGGCCGGCCAGTCGTAGCCCATGGGGTTGGTGCGGTAACAACTGGTGATGCTGCGCGCTCCGTATTTGTAGCACTGTGAGCCGATGTCCTCAGCCGAATAGCTGGCCCCAACGATCAGAACGTCCTTGTCCTTGAATTCGAGTGCGTCGCGAAAGTCGTGCGCATGCAGGACCCGCCCGCCGAAGTGCGAGAAACCGGGGAATTCGGGCACGTTGGGAATCGAGAAGTGACCGCTGGCCACCACCACGTAGTCGAACGTTTCGGTGTAGGTCAGGTTGTCATCAAAGCTGTGGACCGTGACATTGAACTGTTCAGTGGCCGCATCAAAAGCGATGTTGCGGGCTGTGGTGTTGAACCGGATGAATTTTCGGACGCCCGCTTTTTCGACGCGTCCCTTGATGTAGTCGAACAGCACTTCGCGTGGCGGATAAGAGCCCATCGGGCGGCCGAAGTGTTCATCGAACGAGTAATCGGCAAATTCCAAGCATTCCTTGGGTCCGTTCGACCAAAGATAGCGATACATGCTGCCGTGTACCGGTTCTCCGTGTTCGTCCAACCCGGTTCGCCAGGTGTAGTTCCAGAGTCCGCCCCAGTCTGCTTGCTTCTCGAAGCACACCAGCTCGGGAACATCCGCCCCTTTGCTCGCTGCCGATTGAAAGGCCCTCAGCTGGGCGAGACCGCTAGGGCCTGCGCCGATGATGGCGACTCGTTT
>RFMI01000092.1 GCA_009927815.1 Betaproteobacteria bacterium
CGTCTGCGCTTCGCCTGGCGCGGCGCGGTCGATGCTGCCGATCGCCCAGGCCGCCAGGCCAGAGAGCTTGAGCGCGCCGAGCGCGTTGTCGGCGTCGCTCGCCGCTACCACGACGCACATGCCGATGCCGCAGTTGAATACGCGGTGCATCTCGTCGTCGGCGACGCGGCCCTGCGCTTGCAGCCAGTCGAACACCGGGGGCCGCTGCCAGCTCCCGGCCTTGAGGCGGGCGGTGAGGCCGTCGCCGAGGATGCGCGGAAGATTGCCGGTGATGCCGCCGCCGGTGATGTGCGCCATGCCCTTGATGGTGACCTGCTTGCGCAGCGCCAGCAGAGGTTTTACGTAGATGGCGGTGGGCGTCATCAGGGTGCGGCCGAGTGTGCTGCCCTCGAAGGCGCTGTCGAGGTCGGCACCGCTGTCGCGGACGATGCGGCGGATCAGCGAGTAGCCGTTGGAATGCGGCCCACTCGAGCCGATGCCGATCACCACGTCGCCGGGGCCGATGCTGCGCCCGTCGA
Organism: Betaproteobacteria bacterium; assembly: GCA_009927815.1. Lineage (GTDB taxonomy): Bacteria > Pseudomonadota > Gammaproteobacteria > Burkholderiales > UBA3065 > UBA3065. Next base: position 519 of record RFMI01000092.1, read on the forward strand.
GGATCTCGCTTTTTTCCACCACACCCACGGCGAAGCCGGCGAGGTCGTATTCGCCGTCGGGGTACATGCCCGGCATCTCGGCTGTCTCTCCACCGATGAGTGCACAGCCGGCCTGTTCGCAGCCAGCGGCAATGCCGCCCACCACTGCTGCGGCCACGTCCACGTGCAGCTTGCCGCAGGCGAAGTAGTCGAGAAAGAACAGCGGTTCGGCGCCCTGCACCAGGATGTCGTTGACCGACATTGCCACCAAATCGACGCCCACCGTGTCGTGCGCGCCCAACTCGAAGGCCAGCTTGAGCTTGGTGCCAACACCGTCGGTGCCTGCGACCAGTACGGGCTCGCGGTACTTGGCCGGCAGACCGCACAACGCGCCAAAGCCACCGATGCCGGCCATCACCTCCGGCCGCAGGGTGCGTTTGGCCAGCGGCTTGATGCGCTCGACGAGTTCATCGCCGGCGTCGATGTCGACGCCAGCGTCGCGGTAGGTGAGGGGGGTGGTCATGGGCGGTTGCGGTTGCGTGCTGAGTAGCCGATTGTACCCGCCCGTCATCCCTTCCTCGCGCAGTCCCAGTAAAGTTGGACCGACCGGGGCGATGCCCGCACAGCGAATTCAGACACCATGACAGCGTCCTCCAGTCCCAATGCTCACCGAGATCTCGCCATTGGCGCCCTCGCCGGCGTTGCCATCGGCTTCGGCCTCAGCCTATTGCCCGCCGCCAGTGATCTCCGCAGCGCACCGTTGTGGCTGGTGACGCTGCTCGGCAGCGTGTTCATTGCTGCACTCAAGATGACCATGGCGCCGTTGATCTTCGCCTCGGTCGCCAGCGGCATCAAGGCACTTTGGGCGCACCACGACGCCGGTCGCATCTGGAAGCTCACTCTAGGGTTCTTTGCCTTCACGGCCAGCATCGCTGTCGCCATCGGCATCGTCGCCGCCAATCTGTTCGAGCCGGGTCGGGGCCTGCCGCCCGGTTTGCTGGGTGCCGCTGCGACGGCTCAAGCGGCCCCCGATGCAGCCGAGTTTGTCCGCCACTTGCTGGTGGACAGTTTGCAGAACCCGTTTCACGCGCTCGCAGACACCCTGGTGCTGCCGCTGATCGTCGCAGCGTTGTTGCTCGGGGCCGCCATCGGTCAGGCGCCGCAGCGCTTTGCCACACTGGGCCGGCTGGTCGACGAGCTGCTCGACCTCGCGCTGCTGGTGGTCGGCTGGGTGATGCGCTTTGCACCACTGGGCATCGGCGCGCTGCTGGCCAAGCTGGTGGCGACCGCCTCGCTGGCGGTGTTCGGTGCGCTCGCCAGTTTCGCACTGGTGGTCACCGCCACCACGCTGCTGCACGGCCT
>RFMI01000126.1 GCA_009927815.1 Betaproteobacteria bacterium
TGCGGTCAGCAGCGAAGTAACGGCAAAGAACACGGTGAGCGCCGCCTGCACCACGGCAAACACGACCGATCCGAACCATACGCGCGGAGGCGCACTCATCCGCTGCGCTGCGCCGCCAGCAGTTGTGCCGCGAGCGCGGCGAGGTCATCGAGGACCTCGGTGCCGGACGGCAGAGCGGGGTCGCGCTCCGTCTCACGGCCCTTGCCGGTTCGCACCAGCACCGGCCGACAACCCGCCGCCAGCGCCGCCTGCACATCGCGGATGCTGTCGCCTACCGCCGTCACTCCGTCCAGCGAGCGCAGGCCATAGCGCTCAGCGATCTCATGAAACAGGCCTGGCCGGGGCTTGCGGCAGGTGCAGCGCGATTCTTCAGCATGCGGACAGTAAAACACTGCGTCGATGCGCCCGCCGACCGCCATCGCGGCGCGGTGCATGCGCTCGTGGATGGCGTTCACCGTTCGCATGTCGAACAGGCCACGCCCGACCCCGGCCTGGTTGGTGGCAACCACCACCCGGTACCCGGCTTGGTTCAGCTGCGACACCGCCTCGAACGCGCCCGGAATCGGCCGAAACTCTTCGGGTGAGCGCATAAAGGGTGTCACGCACTCCGACAGCACGCCCTCGCGGTCGAGGATGATCAGCCGCGCCGGCATCAAGCCGCCAGCCGCCCGAGGTCGGCGACGCGGTTCATTGCCGAATGCAACTGTCCGAGCAGGGCCAGCCGGTTGTTGCGCAAAGCAGCGTCCTCGGCGTTGACCATCACGTGGTCAAAGAAGGCATCAACCGGCGCACGCAACGCCGCCAGCGCTTGCAACGAGGCGCTGTAGTCGCCGGCGTCGAACAGCGCTCCGGCCGGCGGCAAGGCTGCCAGCAGGGCCGCATGCAGCGCTTGTTCGGCCGGCTCGCGCAGCAGCGCAGCGTTCACCTCGGCGGCCACAGACTCGGCCGACTTGCGCAGGATGTTACCGACTCGCTTGTTGGCAGCGGCCAAGGCTGCCGCCTCTGGCAGTACCGCAAAGGCCCGCACCGCGGCAAGACGCTTGGGGATGTCGCCTAGCCTGGCCGGCCGCAGCGCCAACACCGCGTCCACCTCTTGAGCGCTAAAGCCTTGGTCACGCAATAGCACCGCAAGGCGGTCGTGGAAAAACTCCAACACCGGTTCGGACGGGTCAATGATGCGTTCGCCAAACGGCATCACCGCCGCGGCCACCAGCTGCGGCAAGTCCAGCGGCAAGTTCTTTTCGATGAGGATGCGCACGATGCCGAGCGCATGCCGCCGCAAGGCGAACGGATCGCGGTCGCCACTGGGCCGCTCGCCGATGCCAAACAGGCCGACCAGCGTCTCAAACTTGTCGGCCAGCGCCAGCACTGTACCGGTGTGATTGCGCGGCAGTGCATCGCCGGCGAAGCGAGGCTTGTAGTGGTCCTCGATGGCGATGGCGACACCATCGCGCAAACCTTCGTGACGCGCGTAGTAGCCGCCCATGATGCCCTGCAGCTCGGGGAATTCGCCAACCATGTCGGTGAGCAGGTCGGCCTTGGCCAGCCGTGCCGCCTCGCGTGCCTTGGATTCGAGCACGTCGAACTCGTCCTTGGCCTCGACCGTGTACGGCGCGGTCGCCAGACGCAGTTGCTCGACAATCGCATGAGCAATGGCATCCACGCGGCCACTGCGCTCACCCTGGCTGCCCAGCTTGTTGTGATAGACCACACGATCGAGCCCGACGGCACGCTCGGCCAGGGGCACCTTGCGGTCCTGCTGGTAGAAGAACTGCGCATCGGCCAGACGCGGGCGTACTACCCGCTCGTTGCCAGTGATGATCGCCGAGGGGTCGGCCGGCGACAGGTTGGAGACCAGCAAAAAGCGGTTGGTCAGACGACCCTCGGCATCGACCAGCGGGAAATACTTCTGGTTAGCCTTCATGGTCAGGATCAGGCACTCCTGCGGCACAGCGAGAAAGGCCGCATCAAACTGCCCGACCAGCACATTGGGCCGCTCAACCAGCGCGGTGACTTCGTCCAGGAGGGCAGCATCCTCGATCGGGCGCACGCCGCCGCCGACCTGGGCCGCCGCCCCTGCCAATTGCGCGGTGATCAGTGCGCGCCGTTCGGCGAAGGACGCGAACACCGCGCCCTCCTCCTCAAGCTGCGTGGCGTAACCGTCGGCGTCGCGCAGTTCGATCACCGGGATCCGAGACTCAAAGCGATGGCCACGCGTGGTGCGGCCCGCCTGCAGGCCGAGTGCGCTAACCGGAACCACGTCGGCGCCGTGCAACGCCACCAGACCATGCGCCGGCCGCACAAAGCTAACCGAAGTCCAGCCCGGCTGTTCGCAGCCTGACTCGAGCTGATACTGCATCACCTTGGGGATGGGCAGACCTAAAAGGGCGGCGTCGAGCGCCTTCTGCAGCGCGTCTGCCAGCACCGCGCCAGGCACCACGGTGTCGACGAACAGGCTCTCGGCCTTGCCATCGGCTTCGCGAATCAGGCGCTCAGGCGCGAGATCGGCCAAGCCCAGTGCTGCCAGACGCTTCAGCAGGGCTGGGGTGGGGGCGCCGGACGCATCCAGCCCCACTGCCACCGGCATCAGCTTCTGCCGCAGCGGCTTGTCCTCGGCGCGGGCCGCGACCGCGGCCATGTGGACCGCCAGCCGGCGTGGCGTAGCGTACGGGGTGACCGCGGTGTCTGCGGCACACAAACCGGCCGACGCGAGTTCCGCGGCCAGCGTCTGCGCGAACGACTCGGAGAGCCGCGCGAGCGCCTTGGGTGGCAGCTCCTCGCAGAGCAGCTCGACGAGGATCGACCGACGGGCCGCACTCATGCCGCCGCCTCGCGCTTGGCCAGTACCTCGTCGGCCCACTCGCGCGGCGCCATCGGGAAGCCCAGCCGAGCCCGGCTATCGAGGTAGCTCGCAGCAACCGAACGCGCCAAGCCACGGATGCGCCCGATGTAGGCGGCGCGCTCGGTCACCGAGATGGCACCCCGTGCGTCGAGCAGGTTGAAGGTGTGCGCCGCTTTTAAGACTTGCTCGTAAGCAGGTAGCGCAAGCTGCTGTTCCATCAGTTTTTTTGCCGTCGACTCGTGTGCCGAGAAAGCCATCAGCAAAAAATCGACGTTGCTGTGTTCGAAATTGTAGGCACTCTGCTCCACTTCGTTCTGGTGGTAGACGTCGCCGTACTTCACGCCATCGGTCCATACCAGATCGAACACGTTTTCCACACCCTGGATGTACATGGCCAGGCGCTCGAGGCCGTAGGTGATTTCGCCGGTGATGGGCTTGCAGTCGATGCCGCCGACCTGCTGGAAGTAAGTGAACTGCGTCACCTCCATGCCGTTGAGCCAGACTTCCCAACCCAGGCCCCAAGCGCCCAGCGTTGGGTTCTCCCAGTCGTCCTCGACGAAGCGCACGTCATTGGCCTGCAGGTCAAGGCCGATCGCCTCGAGCGAACCCAGATAGGCCTCCAAGATGTCCGCCGGTGCCGGCTTGAGCACCACTTGAAACTGGTAATAGTGCTGCAGGCGGTTGGGGTTCTCACCATAGCGCCCATCCTTGGGGCGACGACTCGGCTGCACATAGGCGGCCTTCCATGGCTCCGGACCAAGCGCGCGGAGGAAGGTCGCGGTATGGCTGGTGCCAGCGCCGACCTCCATGTCGTAGGGCTGCAGAAGCACGCAGCCGCGCTCCGACCAGTAGCGCTGCAGGGTGAGGATGAGGTCCTGAAAAGTGCGCATCGGCGCGGGCTCACGGTGAATTGCCAGAGCCGCGGATTCTAGCAGGGGCCGGCCATCGTCTCTGTGTTGCGGGCCGGCTGCACCGCGCGATTGCGCTGCGTTGGCGAAAACCTTGTGCCAAGTCGTCCCGTAGCGAGTCGGACTCCAGATGTTTTTGTCACACCGTCTACAATCTGAGCCATGACGACGACCGACTCCAAGCCTTTGGCGTGCCCGCTCGCCACCCGCCCGCGCACCACCTTGGCGCTGATCGCTGCCGCTTGCTTCGCGCTGCTGGCCGGCGGTGTCGCATTGCAGATGAGCGCGCAGATTCAACCGTGCCCGCTGTGCATTTTTCAGCGCTACGCCTACATCGTGGTCGGTCTGATCGCTGCTGCGGGCGCCGCGCATGGCGGCCGCTACTGCGTGTCGAGGCTCTACGCCGGCGGTGTCACGCTGGCGGCCCTGAGCGGACTGGGGATCGCAGCGCGGCAGGTCTGGCTGCAGCACAACCCGCCGCTCGAATCGTCGTGTGGCGCCGACCTCGAGTTCATGCTCGAGAGCTTTCCGCTGACCCAAGCGCTGCCGATGGTGTTCCGCGGAACCGGCGATTGCAGCAAGGTCGATTGGACGCTGCTCGGGTTCTCGATCGCCGAATGGTCGCTGCTGTGTTTTGCGCTGATCGCCTTGAGCGGACTGGCCATCGCCGCCGACCGTCACGCGGGTCAAGCGCGCTAGGCGGGTGCCCGCGCGATCGACGCCTTCCAGCGGATCAGCAGTAGCAGTTCGACCCGCGCCTGCACAGCGGTCACGCCCAGCACCGGCAGGCCGTGGTCAGGCTGACCGACGATATGCCCCTCGGCGCAGCGGCTCACCACCACCACCTCGACGCCTGAGCGCTGCGCCCGTCGCACCGCGTCCAGCAGCGCCTCGGACAAAGTGCCGTTGCCAGTCGCCGCCAGCACCAAGCCCCGCACTCCGGCCGACACCAACGCATCGACCGTCCGCGCGTCCTGACCGGCGTGGTTGCCTACGATTTCCACCCATGGCCAAGGAAGATCAGGGTCAAAGCGGAGTGGTTCGGGCAGTCCCGCTGGCGTCGTGTAGAAACCGACCTCCACCGTCGCGTTGGCCGCTCGCGAGCTGGTGAACGCGTTCAGCGCATAGGGGTGGCGCTTGCGCACCGCGTGTCCCGGGAACACCTCGCCGTGCACGCACACGCGGACCCCCGCGGCGAGCGGATCGGCGGCCACCCGCACCGCATCGAGCAGGTTTTGCGGTCCGTCAGCGCTCAAGGCCGACGCGGGACGCATGGCGGCGGTCAGCACCACCGGTTTGGCGGTCATCAGCGTGCGCGCCAGAAAATAAGCGGTCTCTTCCAGCGTGTCGGTGCCGTGCGTCACGACGATGCCGTCGAGCTGGCCGTCCTTGAGCGCAGCCGAGATCTCGCGATGCAGCTCGGTCCAGATGGCAAACGACATGTCCTTGGAGTCGACCTGCGCCACCTGCCGCGTCTCGAGGTCGTAGTCTTTCAGCGCCGGCACTGCTGCCACCAGCTGTTCGACCGACAACGCAGCGGCTCGATAGCCCGTGTGCTGATCGGGTGATTCGGCCACCCCGGCGATGGTACCGCCGGTGCCCAGAATCAATACTGCCGTGCGAGGAACGTCGTACATGGTCAATCAGCGCGGGATCAGGTTGCAAAAGATCACGATAGCGCATGCGCATGACACTGAGCGAGCCTGGTTAGCGCCGCGCTGGCCGACGGACCAGCCACCACACCACCCCGCCGTTGAACACTGAGTAGCAGGCGTAGGCGAACGCATAGCCCTGCGCAACGCCGAGCACATCGGGGGTCTTCAGTGTCCACACCCACGCTGCCCACAGCGGCACCGACAACAACTCCCCCAGCAGAACCCAGAGCATTGCCCGCCTTGCCAACAGCGCATAGAACCCGAGCCATGCCACGAGCCTCAGCATCTCGCCAAACGTGAGCCAGGCGACAGCGCGCGTGTCGAACGCGAACTCTGGCGTGAAGAAGGTTGACCACACCCCATCGCGCAGCAATAGCGCGAACAACAAGACAACACAGGTGGGTGCGATCAGCCGCAGCAACCCGAAACGCCATAGCACCCAATGCCCCGTCGGCGAATCGGCGCGCGCCAGACGTGGCAACAATAGCAGTGCGATTAGTCCGTTACCGACCAGACTGATGGTCTCGACCACTCGCAGCCACGCGGTGAGTTGCCCTGTGGGCGTGGCACCGAGCACCTGCAACAAGTGTTCGCGCAGCAGCCAAGTGGTGGCCGGACTCGCCAAGGCAATCACCATGCCGGTGAACAGATACCCCAGCAAAAGACGCTGACCACCCGCCGGCAGCGGTCGTGTCGGCCCCGACAGCACCCACGCCAAAACCGTGACACCCAGTACGCCGAGCAAAAACTGCGTCTCGACTAGGCGGTCGACGCCGAAGGCAGCAAAGTGCGCCAGCAGCACCAGCGGCCCCCAAACGATCAAGGTCTGCAGAGTGAGCAGCCGCGGACGCTGCAAGGCCTGCGCATGTGCCGACAACACTGCCCAAGCCAGACTGCTGATGCCAGCGGCAATCGCCACGCCAAACACGGCCGAGCCGCTGTCCCGCGCGACTGGCCGCAGCAGACCGACGCCAGCGTGTGTCGTCGACGCAGCCAACAGCCCTGGGACGACCCAACACAGGGATAGGGTCAAACCCAAGATTGCCCCGCGCCGCAACCAGGCTCGTCGCAGCGCGGCGTCGTTTTCGCAGGCGAGAACCGTGACCAACCCGGGCGCCAGACCCGCCGCCGCCATGCTAAAAAAGAAGCCGAACACCGACTGCGCCTGGGCCCAATCGGCCACGCCGACAGGGCCCTGGCTCACAGCGATGGCCGGCTCAATGGCGGAGCGCAGGCCGATCGGCAGCGCCACCGCGAGCAGCGCCCAGAACCAACTGACGGCCACTCAGGCGCCCAGCTTTTTCTTCAGCAGCTCGTTGACCTGCGCCGGGCTCGCCTTGCCGCGCGACGCTTTCATCACTTGACCGACCAGCGCGTTGAAGGCCTTCTCCTTCCCAGCCTTGAACTCGGCAACGCTCTGCGGATTGGCGGCGAGCACCTCGTCGATGATCGGCTCGATCGCCGAGGCGTCGGTGACCTGCTTGAGCCCCTGCGCTTCGATGATGGCGTCGGCACTCTCACCCTCGCCGTTCCACAGCGCCTCGAAGACCTTGCGCGCGATGGTGTTGGAGATGGTGTTGTCGGCCACCCGCGCCAGCACGCCGGCCAGCTGCGCGGACGAAACCGGCGACGCCGCGATCGATTTCTCCTCGCGGTTGAGGCGAGCTGCAACTTCGCCCATGACCCAGTTGGCGGCGGGCTTGGCCTGTGCGGGCCCGGCGGCGGCGACCACCGCCTCGAAGTAGCGCGCCGTCTCCAGACTCGAGGTGAGCTGCGCGGCGTCGTATGCCGAGAGACCAAAGTCCGCGGCAAAGCGCGCCTGCATCGCCGCCGGCAGCTCCGGCAAACTCGCCTTGACGCGCTCGATGCGCGCCGGCTCGATGACCAACGGCGGCAAGTCGGGGTCTGGGAAGTAGCGGTAGTCGTGCGCATCTTCCTTGCTGCGCATCATCCGCGTCTCGCCGGTGTCCGGGTCGAACAACACGGTGGCCTGTTGGATGGTGTGGCCGTCCTCGATTTGCTCGATCTGCCAACGAATCTCATAGTCGATGGCCTGCTGCAAAAAGCGGAACGAGTTGAGGTTCTTGATCTCGCGGCGGGTGCCCAGGGGCTCGCCGGGGCGACGCACTGAGACGTTGGCGTCGCAGCGGAACGAACCCTCCTGCATATTGCCGTCGCAGATGCCGATCCACATCACCAACGCGTGCAAGGCACGGGCGTAGGCCACCGCCTCGGCGCTGGACGTCATCACTGGCTCGGTAACGATTTCCAAGAGCGGCGTTCCGGCACGGTTCAGGTCGATGCCGGACATGCCGTGGAAGTCCTCGTGCAGCGACTTGCCGGCGTCTTCCTCGAGGTGGGCGCGGGTCAACTCGACCTGCTTGGCGTAGGCCTTGTCGCCTTCTCCCACCTGGATGGTGATCGTGCCGCCCTGCACCACCGGGATCTCGAACTGGCTGATCTGGTAGCCCTTGGGGAGATCCGGGTAGAAGTAGTTCTTACGCGCAAAGACGCTGCGCGGCGCGACGTGTGCGCCGATCGCCAGACCAAACGCGATCGCCCGGTCGACCGCACCCTCGTTCATCACGGGCAAGACGCCCGGCAGTGCCATGTCGACGGCGCAGGCCTGGCGGTTGGGCTCGGCGCCAAAGGCCGTCGAGGCGCCGGAAAATATCTTGCTAACGGTTGAAAGCTGGACGTGCGTCTCCAGACCGATGACAACCTCCCATCCGTTCGGGCGGCTCATGCGGCACCTCCCGGTGTCTGCAGATGGTGGTCGGTGGCCTGCTGGAAGCGATGCGCGACATTGAGCAGACGCGCCTCCGAGAACGCGCCGCCGATGAGCTGCAGCCCGACCGGCATGCCGCCCTCGCCGAAGCCGCAGGGCAACGACAGCGCGGGCAGACCAGCCAGATTCACCAGCGTCGTGTAGACATCGCCGAGGTACATCTGCACGGGGTCAGCGGTCTTTTCGCCCAACTTATAGGCAACGGTCGGTGCAATCGGCCCGGCGATGATGTCGCACTGCGCAAAGGCCGCAGCGAAGTCGTCGGCGATACGCCGCCGCACCTGCTGCGCCTTGAGGTAATAGGCGTCGTAGTAACCCGCCGACAACACGTAGGTACCGACCAGGATGCGCCGTTGCACCTCGGCGCCGAAGCCTTCGCTGCGGCTGCGCGCATACATCTCGGCGAGGTCGGTGTAGTCGGCAGCGCGGTGGCCGTAGCGCACGCCGTCGTAGCGCGACAGGTTGCTCGACGCCTCGGCCGGCGCAATCACGTAGTAGGCAGCGATGGCGTACTGCGCGTGCGGGAGGTCGACCTCGACGCGCTTGGCGCCGAGCGTCTCGAGTTGCACGATGCCCGCCTCCACCGCCGCACGCACGTCGGCGCTAACGCCGTCGGCCAGCCAGCCCCGCGGCACGCCAACACGCAGGCCGTCGAGCGGCCGGTCGAGGTCGCGGGTGTAGTCCTCGGCGTCGCGCGGCAGGCTGGTGGCATCGCGCGCATCGAAGCCGGCCATCGCATTGAGCAGCATCGCGCAATCCTGAGCAGTGCGCGCCATCGGCCCGCCCTGATCCAGACTGGAGGCGTAGGCGATCATGCCGTAGCGACTGACGACGCCGTAAGTCGGCTTGATGCCGGTGATGCCGCAAAAGCCTGCCGGCTGGCGGATCGAGCCGCCGGTGTCGGTACCGGTGGCCGCTGGCACGATGCCCGCAGCCACCGCCGCCGCTGATCCACCCGATGAACCACCGGGCACGCGGGTGATGTCCCACGGGTTGTGCACCGGGCCGAAGGCACTGTTTTCGTTGGTCGAGCCCATGGCGAACTCGTCCATGTTGGCGCGGCCGATGGTCACGAGACCGGCGGCCTTGCCGCGTGCCACGACCGTCGCGTCGTAGGGCGCAACGAAGTTGCCGAGCATCTTCGAGCCGGCGGTCGTGCGCCAGCCCTCGGCGCAGAAGATGTCCTTCTGCGCGATAGGGATGCCGGTAAGCGGACCAGCCTGCCCCGCCGCACGCAGCGCATCGGCGGCACGCGCCTCGGCCAGCGTGCGCTCTGGGTCGAGCGTGATGAAGGCATTGAGCGGCGAGGCCTGCGCGCGGGCCAGCGCCTCAGTGGCCAGTTCCACCGCCGAAACGGATCCCGCAGCCAGTTCAGCCGCGAGCGATGCGACGGTGCCCCTCATTCGATCACCTTGGGCACCAGAAACAGGCCGCGCTCGGCAGCCGGGGCATTGGCCATCAGCGCCTCCCGAGCGTCGGCCTCGGTCACGGCATCCGGCCTAAGGCGTAGTGCCACATCCTGAGCATGAGCCATCGGCTCGACGCCGCGGGTGTCGACGGCTGCCATGCGCTCGACCAGCGCCAACGTGTTGTTGAGGGCGTTGAGCGTCGCGGCAGCATCAGCATCGCTGATAAGCAGGCGTGACAAGCGCGCCATCTTGCGGACGTCGTCAGCAGAAAGAGACATTGGGTAACCTGTTTTGCGGGTTGGTGCGTTGCAACAGAAAAGTGTCGGAATAAGCGCTTCGCGTGTGTCGACAGGGTGTCAAGTCCACGCCTGATGCGTGCGCGCTGCGATATCATAGACGCTTGTTACCCGCGGGGGCGTTGTGCCCGCCGGCGGTAGCCCCGTCGCCATCGAGACCTCAGACCATGTTCGGTTTTCTTCGCAGCTATTTTTCCAACGATATCGCCATCGACTTGGGCACCGCCAACACTTTGGTTTTCGTGCGCGGCAAGGGCATCGTGCTGGACGAACCCTCGGTGGTCTCGATCCGCACCGACCAAAACGGCCGCCGTGTGATCCAAGAAGTAGGTCGCGAAGCCAAGATGATGGTCGGCCGCACGCCCGGCAACATTGAAGCGGTCCGCCCGCTCAAGGATGGGGTGATCGCGGATTTCACCGTCACCGAGCAGATGCTCAAGAACTTCATCCGCCGCGTGCACGATTCGCGACTGCTGGCGCCGGCACCGCGCATCGTCATCTGCGTGCCGTGGGGCTCGACCCAGGTGGAGCGTCGCGCCATTCGCGAGTCCGCCCTGGGCGCTGGCGCATCCAAGGTCTACCTGCTGGAAGAACCGATGGCGGCGGCGATCGGGGCCGGACTGCCAGTCGAAGAAGCCACCGGTTCAATGGTCATCGATATTGGCGGCGGCACCACGGAACTCGGCGTGATCTCGCTGGGTGGGATCGTCTACGGCAACTCGGTGCGCGTGGGTGGCGACAAGTTCGACGATGCCATCATCAATTACATCCGCCGCAACTACGGCCTGCTGATCGGTGAAACCACCGCAGAAGAAGTGAAAAAGCGCATCGGCTCGGCCTATCCGGACAGCGACGTGCGCGAGATGGAGATCAAGGGGCGAAATCTTGCTGAAGGCGTGCCCCGCAGCTTCACCATCAGCAGCAATGAAGTCTACGAGGCGCTGCAGGAACCGCTCAACGCCATCGTTTCGGCAATTCGCATCGGCCTTGAGAAGACGCCGCCCGAACTCGGCGGCGACATTGCCGACCGCGGCATGGTCCTGACCGGCGGTGGCGGCATGCTGCGAGGTCTGGATCGCCTGCTCTCGGTCGAGACGGGCCTGCCCGTGTTGGTTGCCGAGGAACCACTGACCTGCGTGGTGCGCGGTTGCGGACTGGCACTGGACCGCATCGACCAGATGGGCAGCGTCTTCGCCAACGAATAAAGCCGTTCCGGGCGCCGCTGACCATGCAACCGGTCGCCGACCGCGATGTCGAGCTGTTTAGGCGCGGCATCTCCCCAACCAGCAAGTGCCTGATCGGACTCAGCGTCGCCTGCGCCTTGGTGGCCCTGGATGGTCGCCGCCAATGGACCGAAACCGCTCGCGCCGAATTGCAGCGCGGCCTGGCCCCGATCCAGCAGCTCGTCGCGCTGCCTTGGCGATCGGGCGAGCAGAGCCTGCAATACCTAACCCTGCAGCAAGATCTGTTGCGCCGCGTCGATCAGCTGGAGGCCGAGAATGACCGCCTGCGCATCGAAGCGCGCAACATCGACCTGCTGCAACAGGAGAATTCCGTGCTGCGGCAGCTGCAGGACCTCCCAACCGAGGGTCTGGCTTTGCGTCGCGCCGTACAACTGGTGCAACGTGGCCGCGATGGCGCCTCGCAGCGCTTTCTCATCAACGCTGGCAGTCTCGAGGGACTGCGCCCGGGCTTGGCACTCGTCGCGCCTGATGGCGTTGTCGGTCAGGTGATCGCAGTCGACGCGCATAGCGCACAAGTCGCCTTGCTCAGCGACCAAGGCCAAGCGACCCCAGTACAGATCGCACGCAACAGCCTACGCGCTGTGTTGGTCGGCGAGGGCCTGCCCAACCGCGCCAGCCTGAGGTTTCTCGCCAACAACGCTGACGTAAAACCCGGCGACCAACTGCTCACCTCCGGCCTTGACGGGGTCTATCCGCCCGGCATGCCGGTTGCGACGGTGCTGACGGTCGAGCGCGATAGCCAGTCGGATTTCGCCATAGTGGCCTGCCGTCCGTCGGCAGCCACCGAAACTCGACGGCATTTTGTGGTGGTGGAACCGAGCGCCCCTGCACCGCCGATGGGCCGGCACCGTGAATACTCTGAGCAACCCTGACCGTCGCGGCCGCCGACACGGTGGCTCGGGCCTTTTGGTGACGCTCTCCGTTGTTGTGGCGTTTTTCATCGACCTCGCGCCGCTGCCAGCGAGTCTCGATTTGATACGGCCCGACCTAACCCTGCTGGTGCTGCTGTTCTGGAGTACTCGCACCTACTCGCCGGCCAACGTTGGGACCAGCTGGTTCGCCGGACTTTTTAAGGACATCGCGATGCTCACGCCCCTGGGGCTCCACGCGGGTGTCTACTGCCTCGGTAGTTGGGGCGGCTTGATGCTGCGACGGCGACTGGAGCAGCTTCCCCTGGCAACCGAGATGGTGTTGGTGTTCGTGTTGCTGGTGCTGACCTTCGCGTTGCAATGGAGCGTCGGACATCTGATCGACGATCGCCCGCTGGTTGAGGCCGAACTCTTATCTCCTCTGCTAGGCACCCTGCTCTGGCCGCTGGTGCGGGTGTTGCTGGCGCCCCTGGAGCAACGCCTGCTACCGTCCAGCGCCAGCGACTGACAGGCCACACACGTGAAACTGACCACCCGTCAGGAAATCAGCCAGAACAGCCAATACCAGTCGCGGCTGCAGGTGGCTGGCGCCTTCATCGTGGTCGCTTTCAGCCTCTTGCTTCTGCGCCTTTTGGTGTTGCAGACCGTTCAATTCGACTACTACCACACGCTTGCCGAGAGCAACCGCATCAGCCTGGTGCCCTCGCAACCCAACCGTGGGCTCATCACCGATCGCAATGGCATCGTGCTGGCCGAGAACCGGGCCGTCTACACCCTCGAGATCTACCCGAAAGAGGTCACCAACCTTCAGGAGACCGTCAAAGCACTGGCCGAAGTTATCAAACTCACCGACGTCGATCGCCGACGGTTCGACAAACGGCTCAAGGAGTCGCGCAAATTCGACAGCCTGGCGCTCAAGTCTTTTCTCAGCGACGAGGAAGTGGCCCGATTCTCGGCCCAGAAATTCCGCTTTAAGGGCGTCGAGTTGACCACTCGCTTGTTCCGTAGTTATCCCATGGGCAATGTCGCAGCGCATGCCCTGGGCTACGTTGGCCGTATCAGCCCGCGCGACAAGGCCGCACTGGAAGCCCGCAGCGAGGCAGAGGCGTATGCCGGCATCGAGGCGATCGGCAAAGACGGCGTCGAGAAGACCTACGAGGCCGATCTGCGCGGTGCCGCTGGATACGCGCAGGTCGAGACCGACGCCGCTGGCCGCGGCGTTCGAACCATCAGCCGCAAGGCCTCGACACCCGGCAACCGCTTGCGTCTGGCCCTCGACATCCGGCTGCAAAAGATTGGCGAAGAAGCCTTTGCCGGTCGGCGCGGCGCAGCCGTGGCCATCGAGCCGGCCACCGGCGACATCCTGGCGCTGATCAGCCAGCCCAGTTTCGATCCGAACGCCTTCGTCGATGGCATCGACGCCAACCTGTGGAAAGAGCTCAACGAGTCGCTGGACCGCCCGCTCACCAATCGCCCTTTGCGCGGGGCCTATCCACCGGGCTCAACCATCAAGCCGTTCATGGCACTCGCCGCCCTCGAGACGGGCACACGTTCGCCCGAGCGCACCATCTTCGATCCGGGCTTCTACACCTTGCCGGGACAAGGCCACCAATACCGCTGCTGGAAGACCGAAGGGCATGGCGCTGTCGATCTGCAACGCTCGGTCATCGTGTCTTGCGACACGTACTACTACGGGCTGGCAGTGGAAATGGGCATCGAAAAGATGCACGACTTCCTCAGCCGCTTCAATTTCGGCAAACCGTCCGGCATCGACATCGACGGCGAGCGTAATGGCCTGAATCCGAATGAAGCGTGGAAGCGTGCGCGCTTCAAGGACAAGTGGTACACCGGCGACACCGTCTCGGCTGGCATCGGCCAGGGCTATGTGCTGGCCACGCCGATGCAGCTGGCCTACGCCGCTGCGGTCATGGCAAACCGGGGCGTCGCCTGGAAGCCTCACCTGGGCAAGGAAGTCGTCGACAGCCAGACCGGCAAGGTGCGGCGCATAGAACTGCAGCCGGCCTATAAGACGCAGTTCAATGACGAGAACCTGGAGCGCGTACGCGCCGCGATGGTTGGCGTCACGCAGCCGGGTGGCACGGCAGCGCAAGCCGGCGCCGGTGCGCCTTACACCATCGCTGGCAAGACCGGCACCGCGCAGGTGATTGGGATGAAACAGGGCCAGAAGTACCGTGAGAGCGAGGTTGACGAGCGCCACCGCGATCACGCCTGGTTCATCGCCTTCGCGCCGGCTGACGACCCGAAGATCGCACTCGCGGTCCTCGTGGAAAATGGCGGCCACGGTGGCTCGGCGGCCGCACCCATCGCGCGCAAACTGATGGACTACTGGATCCTCGGCAAGACTCCCGACGCGGCCAACGCCCCGGCTGCGCCCCCGACCAACGACGCCGCAGCGCCCCATGACTAAGCTCCTGCGGAAGGTCCTGGCGTTTCTGCTAGAGCCGTTCGATCTCTACCTGTTGGCTCTGTTGGGCGCCTTGGCGTTTGTCGGCTTGCTGACGCTGTACTCGGCCAGCGATGGCTCCTGGACGCGCTGGAGCGGCCAAGTCATCAATTTCGCGGCGGCACTGGTTTGCATGTGGCTGGTGGCACACGTCACGCCCAATCGCCTGGCGTCGCTGGCCCTACCCCTGTACCTGCTCGGTGTGCTCCTGCTGGTGGGCGTGGCGTTGAACGGCGAAGTGGTGAACGGCGCGCGTCGCTGGCTCCACGTCGGCGTGACCCGTATCCAGCCTTCCGAACTGGTCAAACTGGCCACACCGATGATGATCGCCTGGTACCTGCAGCGCTATCAGGACGACCTGCGGCCACTGCACTTTGCCGCTGCCGCGGTGCTGGTGGCACTGCCCCTGGGGCTGGTGCTGCGACAACCCGATCTCGGCACAGCGATGCTGATCGGTGCCGCCGGCTTCTACACAATCTTTCTCGCCGGACTGCGCTACCGCGTCATTACCGCCTTGATGGTGATGGGTGTGGCGTCCCTACCGGTGCTGTGGAGCCTGATGCACGATTACCAACGCAAGCGCATCCTCACCCTAATTGATCCGACCGAAGACCCTTTGGGTGCCGGCTATCACACCATCCAGGCCATCATCGCGGTGGGCTCAGGCGGAGTGTTCGGTAAGGGGTGGACCCACGGCACGCAAAGTCACCTCGATTTCCTGCCCGAGCGCGACACCGATTTCATCTTCGCGGTGTTCGCCGAGGAGTTCGGCATGGTCGGGGCGGTGATCATGATCGGCCTGTTCATTGCGATTGTGCTGCGTGGCCTGCGCATCGCCAGCAATGCGAGCGGCCTCTTCCCGCGCCTGATGGCTGGGTCTCTCGCCCTGTCGTTCTTCACCTATGCATTCGTCAACATCGGCATGGTGATCGGTGTGTTGCCGGTGGTCGGAGTCCCACTGCCCTTGATCAGCTATGGCGGCACCTCGCTGGTGACCATGGGCCTCGGATTCGGCATCCTGATGAGCATCCATCGCCACCGCGGCATGATGTCGGCGACATGAACCCCTCGAGTCGCGATCCCGGCGTGCCCATCCTCCTGCTACTTGGGGTGCTGCTCGCCGGCTGTGCCGCTGCGCCACCCCATCCAGCGCCGGTGGTCAACGCGCCGGCCACCAGGCCGCAAGCGACGGCAGAAAAACGCCCCGCACCCCCCGCCCAAGCCCAGTCACAGCCCAGCGTGCCAGCGGGGGAGCGACCCGACTGGGGCAAGCGCTATTACCTCGACGACGGCCCGGGTGACGCGCCACCCGTCGACCTTGACAGCATTCCCGACGCGATCCCGCTCGAGGAGCCGCTGCACAAGTTCGCCAATCGGCCGTATTCGGTATTCGGTGTCGATTACGAGCCCGTCACGGCACCCGATGGCTACTCGCGCCGTGGCATCGCCAGCTGGTACGGGCGGCGCTTTCATGGCCAACGCACGTCCAGCGGGGAGCCCTATGACATGTACAAGATGTCAGCCGCGCACCCCACGCTGCCGATCCCCAGCTACGCCCGCGTCACCAACCTTGCCAACGGCAGGTCTGTGGTGGTTCGGATCAACGATCGAGGGCCGTTTCATCCGGCGCGACTGATCGACCTCTCCTACGCCGCGGCCTATCGTCTGGGCTACGCCAGCAAAGGCAGTACCGAAGTGCTGGTTCAAGCGATTCGCCCCGGCGAGGAGCCCTCTCGCGTCGAGATTGCTGCCGCCAACCGCGCGGTCGCCAGCGAGATCGCCGGTGCGCCTGCAGTACCGGTATCGACCGGCAAGGGGCGACGGCAAATGGATGGCGGGACCACCGGGCAATGGCTACAACTGGGGGCGTTTGCCAATCGCGGCAACGCCGAGCGACTTCAGCGCGATGTCGAAAGTCGCCTCCCCGAACTGGGCACCGGACTGCGCATCGTCGAGCGCGAGACGCGCTGGCTGCTGCAAGCCGGGCCACTACTCGACACGCCAGCGCTTGAGACCTTGCAAAAGCTGCTGCGCGATCGACTCGGCCTGCGCGCCATCCGCTCAACGCGCTGATCAGCGGCACGCCTCGGCACCGTCGGTATACTTAAAGCCATGCAGATCACCCGACGGCTGGAGTTCGACGCTGGCCACCGCATCCCGAATCACGCCAGCCTGTGCCGTCACCTGCACGGGCATCGCTACGCCATTGAAGTGACGCTAAGTGGGCCTCTGGTGGCCGACCCCAGCTCACCCGAGCAAGGCATGGTGGCCGACTTCTCGCGGATCAAGGCCATCGCCAAGACCTTGGTCGACCGCTGGGATCATGCCTTCTTGGTGTACGTCGGCGACACCGCGGTTCGCACCTTCCTCGACAGTCTGCCCGAGCACCGCACCGTGGTCTTCAACCAGCCGCCCACTGCGGAGCACCTCGCGGCCTCGGCCTATGCCGAGCTGGCCGAGGCCTATGCCAGCGAATTCGGCTCGCAATTGCGTCTCGAGCGCGTACGGCTATTCGAGACGCCAAACTGCTGGGCTGACGCCGGCCCCGACTGCGCGAGGGGATGATCCCGCTCGTCGACGCTCTCGACGCCGAGCTTCCGCAGACGCAGTGCCGCGCCTGCGATTACCCGGCATGCCGACCCTACGCGGAGGCGATCGTTCGCGGCGAAGCCGCCATCAACCAGTGCGCGCCCGGCGGCGAACGCGTGCTTGCAGCACTGGCCCGCCTCACCGGGCAGCCCGCCTTACCACTGCGCGAGCCGGAGCGTCCTTTGCGACTGGCGCGAATCCGCGAAGCCGAGTGCATCGGCTGCACGCTGTGCATCCAAGCCTGCCCAGTGGACGCGATCGTCGGCAGCGCCAAGCGCATGCACACGGTGATCGCCGCCGAATGCAACGGTTGCGAGCTCTGTCTGCCGCCCTGCCCGGTCGACTGCATCGAGTTGCTGCCGATGCCGCAACCGGCACCGGAGCAGCGCGTGAACCTCGCCGAACAGTGGCGACATCGCTTTCTGGCCCGCGAACAGCGGCTGGCGCGTGAAGTCCTACGGCGCACCGAACGCCTGGCGACGCGCCGACGGGAGCATGCCCTCGCTGCATCAGCGAGTGACCCTGTGACGACAACGCCGGACGGTCAGACGGTGGACAAGCGAGCCATCCTGCAACAGGCCATCGCCCGCGCCCGAGCTCAGCGCTCCAAGACCTGAACCCGACGCAGACTAGGCGACGCCGTTGACCTCCACCACCGGCACTCGCCGGGTGATGCCACACAGCAATTGGTATGCGACGGTGCCGGCCGACGTGGCCACTTCCTGCGCCGGTAAGCCCTCGCCCCAAAGGGTCACCGGAGTACCCACGCCGGCCTGCGGCAGGTCGGTGATATCGGCGTACAGGGAGTCCATCGACAAACGGCCCAAGGTGCGTGTGCGCACACCCTCCACCAGGATTGGCGTGCCAGTGCCGGCGTGGCGCGGATAACCATCACCGTAGCCGCAAGCCACCACACCGACCCGCGTCGGCTGCTCAGCGACAAAGGTTCCGCCGTAGCCAAGCCGCTCGCCGGCAGCCAAGGTCTGCACACTGATGATGCGCGACGACAGAGTCATGGCCGGACGCAGGTCGAGGTCTGCGGGTGCCGTCTCGACGTTCGGCGCAACGCCGTAGAGCATGATCCCGGGCCTCACCCACTCGCAGCGGGTCTGTGGATGGCGCACCAAGGCCGCCGAATTGGCGAGTGACCTCGGCGCGTCGAGACCGGCCGTGATGGCATCGAAGCAGCGCATCTGCCAGTCGACGCCGGCCGCCTCGTCCGCGGTAGCGAAATGCGTCATTAAGGTCAGCTCGCCCAAGCCCGACCAAACCCGCAGTCGACTCACCGCGTCGGCATAGTCGGCAGCGGGCAGCCCCAGGCGGTTCATCCCGGTGTTGAGCTTGAGATGGACGTCGATCGGCCGCCGCGGTCGAGTCTCCAGCAAAGCGTTGAGCTGGCCGACCTCGTGCACGACGATAGCCAGTTGGTGATCGACAATCTCGCCGAGTTCGACGGCCTCGTAGAAGCCCTGCAGCAACAAGATCGGCTGACGGTGTCCGGCGTCGCGCAGCGCGACCGCATCGTCGAGGGTGAGTACAGCGAACGCGTCGGCTGCCGCCAGCGCGCGTGCCACACGCAACAGGCCGTGCCCGTAGGCGTCGGCCTTGATCACCGCCATCAGCTTCGACTGCGGCGCCAGGCTGCGCGCCAGAGCAAGGTTGTGCCGCAAGGCGGCGTGGTCGATTCGGGCGACGAGGGGACGGGGCATGAGACGTTTGGCGAACTTGAGGCCCGATTATACGTGGCCACCGACGGTGGCCGGTCCGACGAATGACACAAACGGCGTGATATAAGCGTCAGGCATGGATCGCGGCTTTTACACCATCATGTCGGCGCAGTTTTTTTCTGCTCTGGCCGACAACGCTCTGCTGATCGCGGCCATCGCGCTCCTGCGTGACATCAACGCACCCGACAGCCACGAGCCACTGCTCAAGCTGGTGTTCATCCTCTCCTATGTGGTGCTCGCGGCCTTCGTTGGCGCATTCGCCGACTCGATGCCCAAAGCGCGCGTCATGCTGATCGCCAACACGGTCAAGATCGCTGGCTGCGGCCTCATGATGGCCGGCCTACATCCGCTGATCGGCTACGCGGTGGTCGGACTCGGCGCCGCAGCGTATTCGCCGGCCAAGTACGGCATCGTCACCGAGTACCTGCCGCCAGCCAGTCTGGTGCTGGCCAACAGCTGGATCGAAGGCTTGACCGTCGCGGCCATCGTCTTCGGATCTGCCCTAGGCGGCTGGCTGATCAGCCCGGCGATTACCGGACATTTCGCCGACATGACCCACGCCGTGGTCGGCATGCACAGCGGCCACCTGCTCGTCTACAGCATGGCCTGCATCACCCTGCTCTACGGCATTGCCGCCTTCATCAATCTGTACGTGCCCGACACTGGGGTCGATCACAAGCCTGAACACAGCAGTCCGGCGTGGCTGCTGCGCGACTTCTCCCGTTGCGTGCGCATGCTCTGGCAGGACAAGCTCGGCCAGATCACGCTGGCCACCACCACGCTGTTCTGGGGCGCCGGGGCCACCCTGCAGTTCATCATGCTGCGCTGGGCCGAGGACCACCTTCACGTGCCGCTGCACGAGGCCACCTACTTGCAAGGCATCTTTGCCATCGGTGTCGCCATCGGTGCCGTGCTGGCCGGCCGTCTGGTGACGATCGACAAAGCCGTACAGGTTGTGGCGGTGGGCATCGCCATGGGTTTTGTCACCTGCTTGATGACGGTTATCCACACCCTGGTGCCAGCTGCCCTGCTGATGACGGCGGTGGGCGCCATGGCTGGTTTCTTTGTCGTACCGATGAATGCCCTGCTGCAACACCGTGGCCACCTGCTGATGGGCTCCGGCCACTCAATTGCGGTGCAGAACTTCAATGAAAACTTGAGCATCCTGGTGATGCTGGCGCTCTACTCGGCGCTGGTATCGATCGATCTGTCGATTGACACCGTGATCCTGCTCTTCGCCCTGTTCGTGGCGGCCAGCATGTACGGGGTACGTCGCTGGCATCAGCACAACCTGGTCCAACACAAGGACGAGCTCGAGCAGATGCTGGCGTGGGCTGCCAGCCACAGCGACAAGCCCGTTGAGTCAGGCGGACGGCACCCCCACGACGAGCGACCGGGCTAGCCGGTCGACCCAGCGTCAGCGGACTTGGCGTCCTGCGTGAGCAGGGCCCGCAGACGGCACAAGTCCTCCCAGGCTTTGGATTTGTCCGCGGTATTGCGCAGCAGATAGGCCGGGTGGTAGCTCACCACGACCGGTGTGCCGGCATGCTCGTGCTCTTGCCCCCGCAAACTGCCGACTCGCCCCTCGCCACCCAGCAGCGCCTTGGCCGCACAGCTGCCCAGGGCAAGGATCACCCGTGGCTGCAACAGGGCGATCTGTCGATCCAGGAAGGGCCGGCAGGCGGCCATTTCGTCCGGTGCCGGATCGCGGTTTTCGGGCGGACGGCACTTGAGCACATTGGCGATGAACGCCTGCTCGCGGCGCACCCCGATCGCCAACAGCATCTGCTCGAGAAGCTGACCGGCGCGACCGACAAATGGCTCGCCGCGTTGGTCCTCGTCGGCGCCAGGAGCCTCGCCGACCACCAGCAAGCGCGCCTGCCGTGAACCGGCGCCCGGGACCGCCTGGATGCGCGTGCGGCAGAGTCCGCAAGCGGTGCACGAACGGATCGCGGCATCCAGCGCTGGCCAGTCGTAGGCGCCGACTCCTGGGCCAGTGGCGAGCTTTGCCTCCGGCGACGGCGCTGGCACTGCTGTGCGCGACACGAGAAGACCGTGTGCCGGCCAAAGCCCCAATTCCCGCAGGCGCGCCTCGTCGCGATTCATAGTGTCAGTGCCAAAACCAGAGCGTCTTCGATCGGCGCACTCGCCGATCCAGCGTAGTAGCCGAGCCGTCGACCGATCTCGCCAAAACCCGCTGCGGCATAGACTTGCCGAGCGCGACCATTGCCAGCCCGCACCTCCAGCAGCAACCGCTGGGTGCCTGCCGCGCGTGCGGCCGTCTGCACCTGCGATAAGAGATGCCGCGCCATCCTTGCCCTTGACACGCCGGTGCGACGGCGAGGTCGAGCACTTCCCAGTCATCGGGACCCGGCTGCACCATCACTGCCGCGGCCAGTGCCGGGCTCAAAGCCGCAGCCAGCGCAGCATCGGCGGGAGGCGGCCCGAGCGGTGGAGCGGTCATCACCCAGCCGCGCGCAGTGCCGGTCAGCGAGCTGGCGAACGCCGCTTCGTCCCAGCGACCGCCGACCTGCTCGGCCAGCCGAGCCAATCGTGATGCATCGGCGGCGACCGCCTCGCGCAGCTGCAAAGCGACGGTCACCCCACTCATCGCGCCGCCCGCCGTGCCAGTTGCTCGGCCGCAGTCAGCGCGACCTTGTCCCGCACATAAAGTGGACTCGCCAGTTCCGGGGCGAACGCCTCGCCGGCGAGCAAACGCTGCGCCGCCAGCGGCAGCATGTCGGAAGCCTGAGGACGCGCATGCATCGACAACACGCGCACCGACGGCAGCAGGCGGTCAGCCACTCTGGCGCTGCCCTCGTCGGTGAGAACCGCCACATTCAGCCCGTCACCGATGGCGCAATCGGCCTCGGATGGGCAAACCCAATCGCCGGGAGCGACCACACGCGGGTCGTCAAGCCAAGCGGCCTCGCGCGCATCACCGTCGACGCCCGCCTCGCCGCGGCGCAACACCGGCGCCCAATACACCTCACCCATGCGCGCATCCAGCATGCTGACCACCCGCCCAGCGGGCGCCTGCATCGCCAGTACCATCAGCGAACTCAGGCCGATCAGCGGCAGGTCGGCACCCAACGCCAGACCCTGCGCCAGACCGCAGCCGATGCGAATACCCGTGAAGGCCCCGGGACCGGCGTCAAACGCGACGGCATCGAGTTGCGTCACGCCCAAGCCGGCCTCGGCCAGCAGCTGGCGAATCAAGTCGGGCACCTGCTCCGACGGCCGCTCGCCGCCGACCGACGCCACACTCTGGACGCGGCCATCCACCAGCAGCGCAACGCTGCAATCGGCGGTGGCGGTCTCAAGGGCAAGCAGGCGCATCGGTACAGTAGAACAGCGGAGGATCGCGCATGATACCGAGCGGGTCGGTGTCGCGACACGCTGGGCTTAGCCCACGCGGGCAGAGGAGAGCTGCACTCACGCTAAGGCACGCTTCGGCTCACGACTGGCCGCAAGCGCTTTGTGGCAGAGTTGCGGCTCTCGCCTTTGACTCCGGACCGCGCATGTCGACCCTGCAACAGACCCTCGCCCTCGGCCAGCATCTTTGGCTCGACAACCTGTCGCGCCAATTGATGCAAAGTGGCCAACTGACGGCCTACCTCGAGGCCGGCGTGCAGGGCATCACCACCAATCCGGCGATCTTCCAGAAGGCGATTAGCAGCGGCGAAGGCTACACCGACGACCTGCATCGTCTGCGGCAGTCCGGCATCGGTGCCGAGGGGCGTTACGAGGCTCTGGCGATCCACGATGTGCAAGACGCCTGCGACGCCCTGGCGCGCCTGCACGCCGACAGCGCCGGTGACGCTGGCTGGGTCAGCCTCGAGGTCAGTCCGCAACTGGCACACGACGCGCAGGGCACCGTAGCGGCAGCGATCCGCCTGAGTCAGGCTGTGGCACGTCCCAATCTGCTCATCAAAATCCCCGCTACGCCAGCTGGATGCGAGGCACTCACCGAGGCCACGGCGCGCGGCCTCAACGTCAACATGACGCTGATCTTTTCGCTGCAGCAGGCCTTGACCACCGGTCGCGCGTGGGCGGCCGGGGCCCGGCGCTGGCTCTCGGGTGGCGGCGATCCGCGCCAGCTCTACAGCGTCGCCAGCGTATTTCTGAGCCGCGTCGACGCAGTGGTCGATCCGCTGCTGGAGGCCCGCGGCAGCGCCGAGGCGCTGGACCTGCGGGGCCGCTGCGCGATCGCCATGGCACGCCTGTGCTACCAGCGCTACCTCGACCTGTTCGAACGCGGGGAGCACGAGGCCACCTTCACCGATCTCAAGCGCGCTGGAGTACGCCCGCAGCGCCTGCTGTGGGCCAGCACCGGAACCAAGAACCCAGCCTACTCCGACACCCTCTACATCGACTCGCTGATCGGCCCGAATACCGTCAACACGGTCCCAGAAGCCACGCTCAAGGCGTTCATCGATCACGGAACGGTGGCACCTGCGCTACTGGACGACATCGCTGCCGCCGAACAGGCGCTGATCACGCTCAAGACGCTCGACATCGACCTCGCAGCCATCGGCGAGCGTTTACAGACAGAGGGTCTAGTCGCTTTCGAACAGGCCTATGAGCAGATTCTCGCAACGGTCTAGAATCAAGATTGATCGTCACGCAACAAGGAGCCAGCATGTACGAATCCGAGACCACCGCCTTTCTCCGCAATCTGCTCAAGCAGCATCCAGAGATTGTCGAAAAGCAAAAACAACATCGAGCCACCTGGTGGGTTCGCAAGCCGGCACCGGCACCTGAACACGACCTCGAAGCCGCGCGGGTCAAGCGCAAGTCTTACGAGTACTACCCCTTCGCGGGTCAGTGAGTGTTCTCCGGCTGATCCGGACCGTCGGGTCGGATCAGGTCGCCGGCGCAGTTGAGGTAAGTCGCGGTCAGGTCACGCGCAAGCGGTGCCGGTAGGTCAAAGCTGCGAGCGCCGTCACCGCGGTCTACGGTGAGCCCTCCACCGCTGACGCCGAGCTCAAAAAACAGGAGACCGCCCGCATCGACCTGCTCCAGATTGCCTTGGCGCCGACTAGCATCGGCGCCCGTAGGCAGGTCGCGGTCGCTATCGAACGAGGCGGTCTGCAGTCGGAGCTTGAGCGCGCCATCAACCGCAACTGCGGTGAACACGCTGCCATCGGGTGCGATGCCTTTCTCCACCGACAGGGCCCAACCGTCCGGGTGACGGTAGCGATAGCCGCAGAGCACTGGGTCGGCCTGGCTCAACACGACGATCGGCGCCACCTGCCAGAGCAGAGCCGCGGCAGCCGCAAGCAGAG
The DNA here is from genome assembly GCA_009927815.1 of Betaproteobacteria bacterium. Lineage (GTDB taxonomy): Bacteria > Pseudomonadota > Gammaproteobacteria > Burkholderiales > UBA3065 > UBA3065. The sequence goes on from RFMI01000126.1 coordinate 24,080, forward strand.
GCATCAGAGTGCCGCGACCAGAGAATCAGGCGGCTGGCGCGAAATTGACTGCCCGAGTCGCCAGCACGTGCTCCCAGAAGCGGCTGAACGAGGGCTTGAGATCGGCCGGGTCGGGAGTGAGTCGCGGCTCAGCCCGCGAGGGCGAAGCGAGGGTGTCGATGGCGTCGCGGTAGCCGGGGTAGAGCGTGGCCTGAACATCGACCCCACAGCCGGCCTGAGCGCGCGCAAGCTTGTTCAGATCGCCCACCCAAACTTCATCGCAGACCTCTCGCAGCGCCGTCATGACGAAGTCCCAACGCTGCGCAGACCACGGGAAACGCGTGTGGAACGGCGTGTGAATAACGCCGATGACCCGCTCGGCGGATGGCCGCTGGCCCAGCGACCACGGGTGCACCCACGCCACCGACTGGCCGGCAGCGACGGTTGGCAGGACATCGCTGGGACACGTGCCTGCGGGCAAGGGATGCAACTGTGGTGGCGTCACCGCCGCGTCTCTCGGCCCCGGCTCTGCAGCAATCTGCTGGTTGCTCGCCGCGATCTCGCCGAGTTCCTCGTAGCTGCAGTCAATCGCAGGTACCGCGACTTGACAGGTGTGTGGCGAAGCGTTGCACGTTCTCAGCGTTGAACAGGTAAGGACGACGGCTGAAGGTGGACGCGATCCACTGCCACGACAAGTGGTTGGAAGGCAGATCGCCATCCAACAAATGGCTGTACATCCAATCAGCGCCGACACGCCAATGCACCTTGCGCAGGTGGACGATGTAACTGGCCAGCCACATGCGCTGGTGGTTGTGGAGGTAACCGGTGTCGTAGAGTTCGCGCACCGACGCATCAATCACCGGAACGCCGGTGGTCGCGGTCAAAATGTCACTGGGCACACTGTTGCCGTAGTCGACACCCGGCAACGGGTCACGGATGTCGCTCAATATGCCGTCGCCAAGGTGGCGCCAGACGTGCCGGAAAAACTCGCGCCACGCCAATTCCTGCACGAACCGGTCGGTCGGCCCGGATCCCCCGCGGGCAACCACAGCACCGAACACTTCTGGAACGCTCACGAAGCCATGGGTGATGTACGGCGAGACGCGCGCGACTGGACCGCGGACATAGTCACGAAGACGTCGGTAGCTGCGCGTGTCCAGCCCCGCAATCCGGCGCAGGGCCTCGTCCCGACTGGGCGGAAATCCCGCGTCGAGCGGAACAAACCCGTCGAGTTCCACCTCAAGGTCGTGCAACACCCGAGCTTCGGCGTTGGCCGCGCTTTTGCGACCACGCTGATGCAGGCGCAGGTAACGTTTGCCTCGCAGCGAATCGGTGTCCGGCATGCGCATGGCAATTGCCTCCTGAATTGACGTGCTTGTTCTAGACAGAAGTGAGTTTATACGCCATCTAACGCAATTCCAAACCCCTTTGTCTTGAACGCACGCACGCACACCCCTCCCCTCATCCGACTCGACGCGCAAGGCCTGTATTGCACGGCCGGCGATTTTTGGATCGACCCCTGGCGCCCGGTCCCGCGCGCCGTGGTCACTCACGCCCACGCCGACCATCTGCGCCAGGGCCATGGCCAATACACAGTCGCCCGTCCCGGCCTCGGATTGGCGCGCGCGCGCCTACCCGACGACGCGAGCGTCACCGGGCTCGACTACGGCGAGGCGCTGCAGATCAACGGGGTGCGGGTGTCGCTGCACCCGGCCGGCCATGTGCTGGGCAGCGCGCAGGTGCGGGTCGAACACCGCGGCGAAGTGTGGGTGGTGTCGGGTGACTACAAGCTGGCGGCCGACGCCACTTGCGCACCGTTCGAGCCGCTTCGCTGCCACACCTTCATTTCCGAATGCACCTTCGGCCTGCCGGTCTACCGTTGGCCGGAGCCAAGCGTCATCGGCGCCCGCATCAATACGCTGTGGCGCGAGGCAGCCGCCGAAGGCGTACCGCTGCTGGTGGGCGCTTACGCCCTGGGTAAGGCACAACGCATCCTCAGCCTGATCGATCCGACCATCGGCCCGATCGGCCTGCACGGCGCGGTTGACGCACTCACCACGGTCTACCGCGAATCGGGCGTAACGCTGCCCGCAACGCTGCCGGTGGCCGGACAGGCGCGCGGTCACGATTGGGCCGGCGCACTGATCATCGCGCCGCCGTCAGCGCTGAACGGGACCTGGGCGCGGCGTTTCGGGGCCGCACCACGGGTGGTCGCATCGGGCTGGATGACCGTTCGCGGCGCGCGCCGTCGACGCGGTGTCGACGCCGGCGTGGTGCTGTCCGATCACGCTGACTGGGACGGACTGCTGACTGCGATCGATGCCACTGGTGCGCAACAGGTGCTGCTGACCCACGGCCATACGGCGCCGCTGGTTCGGGTGTTGCAGCAACGCGGGATCGACGCTGGCACCCTGCGCACCGAATTCGCTGGGGAAGATGGAAGCGATGCGGAAGCCGAAGCGGACGCCTCACCATGAAACGCTTCGCCGCGCTCTACTTGGCTCTAGACGCCAGCAATCGCAGTAGCCGCAAACTGGCAGCACTTGCCGACTATTTTGCCGACGCTGAGCCAGCCGACGCCGCTTGGGCGCTCTGGCTGCTGTGTGGCGAGCGTTTGCGACACCCTGTACCGACCCGAGTGCTCAAGTTGGCAGCGATGCGTGTCAGCGGCATCGACGAGGTGCTGTTCGCCGACTGCTACGAGGCGGTCGGCGATCTCGCCGAAACCATCGCCCTGCTGCTGCCCGACGGCGGCGCCGACGACGGCCTGAGTCTGGCCGCGTGGATCGAGCAGCGCATCCAAGCCCTACGGGGCCTCGATCCTGACGCACAAGTGCAAGCCCTGGCTGCACTCTGGCGGTGCGTTGATCGAGGCGATGCGTTCGTCCTCAACAAGCTGCTGACCGGCGGTCTGCGCGTTGGCGTGTCGCGCGGACTCGCGCTGCGCGGACTCGCGCAGGCCACCGGCCTTGCCGCCGAAGTGCTGGCAGCGCGTCTGGCAGGCGGCTGGCGACCGGGCGTCGAGGCGTGGCAGACCTTGGTGTCGCCGGCGCCGAGCCGCCCGACCGGCGCCCAACCGTATCCGTTCCGCCTGGCGCATCCGCTTGAGCAGCCGCCCGAAGCGCTCGGCGCGGCAGGCGATTGGCTGCTCGACTGGAAGTGGGACGGCATCCGCGGACAGTTGCTGCGTCGCGAGTCGGCGCATCTATGGTCGCGCGGCGACGAGTCGCTCGATGCCGGATTCCCCGATCTGATCGACGCGGCACTAGCCCTGCCGCCGGGCACCGTGCTCGACGGCGAGGTGCTGGTAGCCGACGGTGATGGCGTCGCGCCATTTTCTGCGCTGCAGCGGCGATTGGGTCGCAAGACGCCGGGGAAGGCGCTGCTGGCCAGCCACCCCGCAATCTTTCTTGCCTTCGATCTGCTCGAACACGGCGGCGACGATTGGCGTGAGCGCCCTCTTTGGCAGCGGCGCGAGGCACTCGAGGCGCTGCTGGCCGCACCCGACGGTGGGTTGGCACGCATCCGCCCGACGCCGACGGTTTCAGCCGCCGACTGGGACGCCGCCGTCGACCAACGCCAGGCCGCCCGCCAACTCCGCGCCGAAGGTTTGATGCTCAAACGCCGTGAGTCGGTGTATGGCAGCGGACGTCCACGCGGCGACTGGTGGAAATGGAAACTCGACCCCTACACGGTGGACGCGGTGCTGGTCTACGCGCAGGCCGGACATGGCCGCCGCGCCGGCCTGTTCTCCGACTACACATTTGCCGTGTGGCACGACGGCCAGCTCCTGCCGTTCGCCAAGGCGTATTCCGGGCTCACCGACGCCGAGATGCGCGAGGTCGATCGCTTTGTCCGTCGCAACACGCTCGAGACCTTCGGCCCGGTTCGGTCAGTGCGCCCTGAACTGGTGTTCGAGGTCGGCTTTGAAGGCATCGTAGAAAGCAATCGGCACAAGGCCGGATTGGCGGTGCGCTTTCCGCGCATGCTGCGATGGCGTCAAGACAAATCCGCCGCTGACGCCGACACCCTCGACGCGCTGCGCTGTCTGCTCGGCTAAAAGCCCTCGTCGGGGCCGAGGTAGCGCCACTGGCCGATCGGCAGGTCCCCCAACACCACGCCACCGATGCGCACCCGCTTGAGGCCGGTCACGCGCAATCCGACCAGCTCGCACATGCGGCGGATCTGCCGTTTTTTGCCCTCGTGCAAGACAAACCGCAGCTGGTCGTCGTTGAGCCACTCCACCCGCGCCGGCTTAAGCGGCTCGCCGTCGAGCTCGAGCCCATGGTTGAGCAAGGCCAGCCCGCCGTCGACCAGGTCGCCCTCCACCCGCACCAGGTACTCCTTGTCGACCGTGCTGTCCGCGCCGATCAATTGACGTGCCACGGTGCCGTCTTGAGTGAAGACCAACAGACCCGTCGAATCGATGTCGAGCCGACCGGCGGGAGCCAATCCACGCAGATGCAGTGGCTCGAAGTCGGGACCGGCGTCCTCGTCGGCGCGGTTTTCCGGGCGAATCAGCGCCATCGCCGGTGGGTGATTGTCTTCGGGCTGGCCCGAGACATGGCCAACCGGCTTGTTTAAAAGGATGGTGACCAGGCGGTTGCGCGACGCGCGTGCGCGCGCATCGAGCGTCAGCACGGCCTCCGGCAGCACGCGGCTGCCAAGCTGGCTGATGCGCTCGCCGTCGGCGTAGACCCAGCCCTTTTCGATGTATTCGTCGGCTTCGCGGCGTGAGCATAGGCCGCGCTCGGCGAGCAGTTTGGAGACCCGGACCAGACGCGACTCGATGCCAACAGCCGGGACCGCGGGGGGTGGCTCATGCCGAGTCGCCGGGGACTTGGACCAGGGCCGTGCCTGACCCGCGTCGGCTTCGCGGCGGGGAGCGGGACGCTCGCCCGAACGCGGAGGACGGTCAGTGACGCGAGCAAACCGGTCACCCGAGCGCGGAGGACGGTCACCACGAGCTGCCCGGTCACCATCGCGTGGACGCCGGCCGTCGCCACGCTCAGGCGCGGACCCGCGCTCGCCGCCGCGATCAGCCCAAGGCCGCGCAGCAGAGGCATTTGGCGCAGCGTCCTCGACCCGCCGCGGACGGCGCCGACGCGACTCGGCCTCGCTGCCTGCGGGGTGCTCCTGCCATGGCCTGCGCTCGCCGTCCCGACGCGGGGGACGCTCGCCATCGGCACGTCGGGGGCGCTGCTCCGAACGCGACCCAGCGCCCGCAGGACGGTCGCGCTCGCGCCTCGGCGATTCGTCGCGGCCAGTGCGCTCTCGACGCGGCCGTTCGGCGGATTGGTCAGCTGGCCGATCCGGCTCGCCGCTGCGTTGGCGGGCTTTGAGCGCGCGCACGCCTGCTTTGCGTGAGGGTCCCTCACCACGACGTGCCACTGCAGACAGTCGCAGGGTTCCAGTCTTCTTCATGCGCGCTCGAGCCGGTTCGAAACCGCTCGATTGTCCCACAAGGTGGCCCCACGATCGGGCTCGAAACGACCGAAAACAAGCGCTCTCACACTCAGCTACCATCGCGCTCATGCGCTTGCCCGATCCCGTTCGCCTCGACCCGCCGGCAGACGCCACCCTGTTCGCTGCCCTGCGCAGCGCGGCCCGCCGTTATCGGGGTAACCCCGGCGGCCTCGAGGACACGACCGGAACCTTTAGCCGCGAACAACTCTGCCTGCGAGCGATCGGCGCCGCGCGCATCGCCTCGCGCCTTTCGGCGCCCAACGACGCGGTCGGCGTGCTCTTGCCCAACGTCGCCGGGACGCTTGCGCTGGTCATCGGCTGCAGCGCCGTGCATCGAGTCCCAGCCTTGCTCAACTACGGCGCCGGCGCCGACACGCTGAACGAGGCCTGTCGGGCGGCACGGGTGCGCTGCATCGTCACGTCGCGCAGTTTTGTTGACAAGGCCGGCCTGGCACCGACCATCGCCCGACTTGAAGCGCCGGTGCACTATTTGGAGGACGAACGCGCCGCGCTGACGCTGAGCGACAAGGCTTGGATTGTCGCGGCAGGGTGGCTGCCGAAGCTTTTTTTACCTGGCGGAGACCGCGAGCGGCCAGCGGTGATTCTCTTCACATCGGGTTCTGAGGGCATGCCGAAGGGCGTTGTGCTGTCGCACCGGGCCCTGCTCGCCAACGTTGCGCAGATCGTCTCGATGCTGGCACTTGCCCCGGGTCACGTGGTTTTCAATGCATTGCCGGTGTTCCATTCCTTTGGACTCACCGCCGGCGCACTGCTACCGCTGCTGACGGACATGCGCGGCGTGCTTTACCTCAGCCCGCTGCATTACAAGCAGATCCCGAGCCTCATCCGTAAGGCCAAGGCGACCATCCTGTTCGGGACCAATACCTTCCTCGCACACTACGCTGACCATGCTGCTGCCGGCGATCTCGCCTCGTTGCAGCTGGTGGTGGCCGGCGCCGAGCGTCTAACGCCGGAGTTGCGGGCGCGCTGGCAGCGCGAGTTCGGCATCGACATCCTGGAGGGCTACGGGTGCACCGAAACCGCGCCAGTACTGGCGGTCAACACGCCGGGACACAATCGCCACGGCAGCGTCGGCAGACTGCTGACCGGCATCGAGGGCAGAGTGGTGGCGGTGTCCGGCATCGCCGACGGCGGTAGTCTCCAGGTGCGCGGCGCCAACCTGATGAGCGGGTATTTGCGCGCCAGCGCTCCGGGATGCTTGAGCCCCCGCGCACAGAACTCGGGCCCGGCTGGTACGACACGGGTGACATCGTGACCCTTGATGCCGACGGCTACGTGTTCATCCGCGGACGCGCGAAGCGGTTTGCCAAAGTCGCGGGCGAAATGGTCTCGCTCGCGCTCAGCGAAGACCTCGCCCGCCACGCCGCGCCCGCACACCAACACGCCGCCGCCTGCGCTCCAGACCCCGAACGCGGCGAGCGTATCGTGTTGTTCACCACTGCCGTCGGCCTACAACGCCATCAGCTTGCCGAATCCGCGCACGCGCTGGGCATCCGCGAGTTGGCGATTCCGCGTTTGATCGTGCACCTCGATGCGCTGCCGGTGTTGGACACCGGCAAGACCGATCATCAGTCGCTGGCTCGCCTGGC
>RFMI01000076.1 GCA_009927815.1 Betaproteobacteria bacterium
AAATGGTGCTTGAGCGAGATCCGGGCCGGCACTGGACGCTCAGCACTTCCCGGCGCACACCGCCTGCGACGGCCACCGCTCTCGCATCGCTCAATCAGGCCAACCTAACTGTTGTTCCACTGGAGCAGACCGGCCCAGCGTGGGTGGCCTACGCAACTGGCCGGCGCCTCCTGCGCGTGGATCAGCGAAGATTCAGTGTCCATGGTCTACGAGGCGCTGACTGCGGGTGCCACCGTGGGCATTCTGGAGGTGCCGCGCAAACGCCGGGGCCGTGTAGTCGAGGGCATGGAACGCCTGTGCCAGGCGCGTCGCGCCGTTCGCTGGACCGACTGGGTAGCCGGTGCGCCTATGCCGGTGCCGATACCACTGGCGGAGGCCGATCGCGCCGCTCAAGAAATCCTCGGTCGCTGGTTCCCCGAGCGGCTCACGATGGACGCCGCATGACGCGCCTAACGGTCCTGCAAGTCCTCCCCGCACTCGAGTCGGGTGGCGTTGAGCGCGGCACCCTCGACATCGGCCGCGCGCTGGTCGCGGCAGGTCACCGCTCGCTGGTGATGTCCGCGGGTGGGCGCCTGGTGCCCAAGCTGCTCAACGAGGGCAGCGAGCACTTGCAACGAGACATTGGCCGCAAGTCGCTGGCGACGCTGCGCCACATCGTGCCCTTGCGTCGGCTGCTGGGCAGCGGAGCCATTGATGTCGTGCATGTGCGCTCGCGCCTGCCCGCTTGGATTGTCTGGCTGGCTTGGCGCAGTCTGCCGCCGGCGCGGCGTCCACGCCTGGTCAGCACCGTGCATGGGCCCTACACCGTCAACGGCTACAGCGCGGTGATGGTTCGTGGCGAGCGGGTGGTCGCTATCAGCGAGATGATTCGCGACTACATCCAGCGCAACTACGCCGTACCCGAAGCCCGCATCCGGCTGATTCACCGCGGTATCGATCCGCAGGAATTCGCGTATGGCCATCAGCCAAGCGCCGAGTGGTGGGCCGACTGGCGGCGGCAACATCCAAACCTCGCAAACCGACACGTGCTAACGCTGCCAGCACGGTTGACCCGCTGGAAGGGCCAGCTCGACTTTCTCGAGCTGTTGGCGCGGCTGATTGCTGCCAGCGAGCCCGTGCATGGCTTGATCGTCGGGGACGCCCAAGGCCACAAACGCGCTTTCGAGGCCGAATTGCAGGCCCGCACGGAGGCGCTGGGCATCCAGAGTCACGTCACCTTCGCCGGCCACCGCAGCGATCTGCGCGATGTCATGGCCGCCTCCGACATCGTCTTCTCGCTGGCGCGCGAGCCCGAAGCCTTCGGCCGCGTGCCGGTGGAGGCGCTGTCACTCGGGCGACCCACCATCGGCTATGACCATGGCGGTGTCGGCGAGACGCTCCGCGCCATCTACCCCGCCGGCCTCGTCCCCTTGGGCGACATGGACGCACTGGTCGCTCGCACCCGCGAATTCTTGCGCGCAGCGCCTCCGGTGCCGCCCAACCAGCCCTTCACCCTGCAGCGCATGACCGACGCCACGCTGGCCGTGTATCAGGAGCTGGTCGACTCCCCGCGCTGAGGGACGGGCAACAAAAAGCCGGACCCGCGGGTCCGGCTGTCTGTGCGGAGAGACACGCAGCCGTCAGTTCACCGGCACCGCCACCACTCGACCGCCCTTCATCTCCGGCACCAGGATGTATTGGCTGTCCGGCGTCGAATCGATGTCGGCCGACGCGGCGAAACCTTCCTTCACCAATTGCGGCGTCGCGCCAGCCGTGGTCAGGTCCAGGCGCCAGAGCTTGCCGCCTTTCCAATCCGAGATGTAGAGCCACGTGCCCGCCATCGCCAAACCATCGCCGCCGCCAAAGCCGCCATGCAGCTTCTCAATCGAGAAGTCGCGCAGTCGAATGCGGATCAGGTCGCCAGTCGCAAAGTCCACCACCAGCAAATAGCCCTTGACCACCGTCGACACGCCGTTCGGGCTCTGCACCAAGGGGTTGGTGGTCGAATCGGCGATCAGGTGCACGCGCCCATCCGGCGTGGCGCGGTACACCGCACCGCCACCGCCGTTCTGGATGTCGCCACTGTCGGAGATGTAGAGAATGGTGTTCATGTCGAACGCCAGGTCATTCAGGAATTGCGGCTTCTTCGGGAACTGCTCGGGCTTGAGGAAAGGCTTAACGGTGCCGTCGGCCAGCACCATCATCACGTGGTCCTTGTCGGCGACGTAGAGGATGCCATTGCGCTCAGCGAGGCCCTTGGGATCGTTCAGACCCTTGGCGTAGACACTGCGGACGCCGTCCTTCACGCGCACGATGGTGCCGTCACCGTCTTTGCCAAATTCGCCGATCTCGCTGATGAACAGCGTGCCATCGCGCATCACAAGCACCGACTCCGGCATCTTCAGATCGTTGACAGTCGCGGGTGCCGGATCGGCGAAAGCGGCGGAGGCGGCCATCAGAAGGGCAGCAGTGGACAACAGACGAATCAAGCGCATGAAAGCTCCAGTGGTAAAAGACGGGCATCCCTTTGGGGACGGCCGGCGATGGTAGTTCCGCAAGTCGGGACTAATCGGTGAGCTGCGGATCGACGTCGAGCGACCAGCGCACCTGCCTGCCTGCAACCGCCGGCAATTGCGGAGCCAGGGTCGCCAGCAGGGCGCGCAAGGCCGGCCGCTGGGTCGCGTGCAGCATCAGCTGCCAGCGGTGTTGCCCGGCGACCCGCGCCAAGCCCGCCGGCACCGGATCGAACACCTGCACCGCCTGCCGCGCCTGCTTTTGCCGCGCTTGGCGAATTAGTTGCTGCGCCAGGTCGGCCGCGGCGCCGAGAAACCGCTCGCACGCTTCGTCGCTCGACGCTTCGGCGCGCAGCACCGCGAGGTGCGCGTAGGGTGGCAATGCCGCTGCCTGACGTTCAGCCAGTTGATCCTTGGCGAATCCGGCAAAGTCGGCGCGCAACAGCGCGTCGAACAGCGGGTGTTCCGGAAGACGCGTCTGGATCAGCACCTCGCCAGGCGTGTCACCACGACCCGCACGGCCTGCGACTTGCAGCAGCTGGGCGAACAAGCGCTCCGGCGCGCGAAAGTCGCTGGCGTACAGCGCCGCATCGGCATCCACCACGCCCACCAGCGTGATGCCGGGGAAGTCATGGCCCTTGGTGAGCATCTGCGTGCCCACCAGCACATCGATGCGCCGCGCTTCGATGTCGGCAAGGAGCTGCGGCCAGTCGTCGCGCCGCCTTACGCTGTCGCGGTCGACCCGGGCGATGCGCGCGGTCGGCAACAGCTCCGCCAGCAGGGTCTCGATGCGCTGGGTGGCTTGCCCCACGGCTTGCAAGTCGAGGTTGCCGCAGCTCGGGCAGGCGGTCGGGATGCGCTGTTGCGCACCACAATGGTGACAGCGCAGGCCGCGCGGCTGCCGATGCAGCACCAAGTGCGCGTTGCAGCGCTGGCAATCGGCCAGCCAGCCGCAGGCGCAGCGCAGGGTCGGCGCGTAGCCCCGCCGGTTGATGTAGACGAGACTTTGCTCGCCTCGCTCAAGCCGCAGCCGTAGCGCATCGACGAGCCGCTGGCTGAAGCCGGCTGCGACCACACCACGTCGCAGGTCTACCAGTTGCAGGTTCGGCAAGGCAGATGCTCTAGCACGGCGGCTCAGGCTGACGCGGTCGATGGCGCCGGCTTCAGCGCGCGCCCATGTCTCCAACGCCGGCGTGGCGCTGCCCAGCAGCACGGGTACCGCTCGCTGCTGCGCACGGTACAACGCCAAATCTCGCGCGTGAATACGCGGACCATCCTGCTGCTTATAGCTAGCGTCGTGCTCTTCGTCGACGATCACCAGCGCGAGGTCGGGCAAGGGCGCGAACACCGCCAGCCGCGTCCCCACCACCACCCGCGCGGCGCCCGATCGCGCGGCCAGCCAGCCCGATAGGCGCTCACCGTCGGCAAGTGCACTGTGCTGTGCGACCACACCGGCATCGGGAAAACGCTCGCGCACCCGCGCCAACATCTGCGGCACGAGGTTGATCTCCGGGACCAGAATCAGCGCCTGACCTCCGCGCCCCAGCACCTCGGCCAGTAGGCGCAGATAAACCTCGGTCTTGCCGCTGCCGGTCACGCCGTGCAACAGGGTCGTCGAAAAGCCTGCCGCCAATTTTGGAGAGAGAGTGGCCAGTGCTGCCGCCTGCTCCGCGGTGAGCGTAGGCGCGGCCGCCGGGGTCCGCGCCGCGCCACGGTCGTCTGCATCGTCTGTGTCCGGGTCTGCTCCAGCCGGCGGCGCCGGCTGCTCCAACGGGCCTCGTACCAGCGGTCGGGGCATGCGCCATTGGCGGGTCGAACGCAACGCGGGCGGCAGCGCCGGCAGCAGCACTTCACCAAGGTTTGCGCGGTAGTACTCGGCAGCAAAACTGGCCAAGGCCAGCACCTCCGCCGGCACCGGCGGCGCCCGCCGGTCGATGCTCTCGACCGTCTTGAGTTGCTCCGCGGGCCAGTCGCTGACCACGTCCACCGCCAGCACCACCCCGGCCAGCCTTCGGCGCCCAAAGGGCACCAGCACGCGCCGACCGATGTCGTCAGCGGTCAGCGGGTCATCGCTGGGTGGCAGGTAGTCGAAGGGTCCGGCGAGCGGGACGTCGAGCGCGACCCGCACTGTGCCGGCACTGCCGGCCTCAGGCGGCGGCAGCGGGGACGTGGTATTGCCGGCTGAGGCTGTGGACGGCGTCGATGAGGGCGGCGACATGCTCCGGCGGAGTGTACTGGCTGATGCCATGCCCAAGGTTAAAGACGTGGCCCGACCCATGGCCGAAACTCGCCAGCAGGCGCGCGACTTCGTTGCGGATCGCCTCCGGCGGTGCGAACAGCGCCGAGGGGTCGAAGTTGCCCTGCAGCGCGACCTTGTCGCCGATGCGCGAGCGGGCGTTGCCCAGGTCGGTGGTCCAGTCCAGACCCACCGCGTCGCAGCCGGTCGCCGCGATCATCTCCAACCACTGGCCGCCGCCCTTGGTGAAGACGATGTTGGGGATGCGCACGCCGTCGTGCTCTTTTTTGAGGCCGGCGACGATCTGCGCCAGATAGCGCAGCGAGAACTCACGGTAAGCATGGGTCGAGAGCGCTCCACCCCAGCTGTCGAACACCATCACCGCCTGCGCACCGGCCTCGATTTGCGCGTTGAGGAAAGCAATCACGGCCTTGGCGTTGATGTCGAGAATGTGGTGCAGCAGCTCTGGCCGCGACAGCATCAAGGTCTTGATATTGCGGTAGTCCTCGCTGGCGCCGCCTTCAATCATGTAGCAGGCCAGCGTCCACGGGCTGCCGGCAAAGCCGATTAGCGGCACGCGCCCGTCAAGGCCCTTGCGGATTTGCGTCACCGCATCCAAGGCGTATTTCAGCGTCTCCGTCGGGTCCGGCACCTGCAGCGCCTTGATGGCAGCCTCGTCACGCAAGGGCCGCTCGAACTTCGGACCCTCGCCTTCGGCGAAGTAGAGGCCCAGCCCCATGGCGTCCGGGATAACGAGGATGTCGGAGAACAGGATCGAGGCGTCGAGATCGTAGCGGTCGATCGGCTGCAGCGTGACCTCGGTGGCGAAGTCAGGGTTTTTGCAGAGGCCGAGGAAACTGCCGGCACGCTTGCGGGTGGCGCAGTACTCAGGCAAATAACGGCCGGCTTGGCGCATCAGCCACAAGGGCGTGTAATCGGTGGGCTGGCGCAGCAAGGCGCGCAGGAAGGTGTCGTTTTTCAGCATGAGACGGTCCCGCTCGGGTGTGTTAGTTCCGAATGTCAATCGAGCGTAACACGAAACTGACACTTTCTTGACGCACGGACGCGCATGCCGCGTCCGATCGCCCTCACCACACCCCGAGGTGCTCGAGTATGCCCTTAGCCGCCTCGCGGCCTTCCCATACAGCGGTCACCACCAGGTCGGAGCCGCGCACCATGTCGCCGCCCGCGAAAATCTTGGGGTTGCTGGTCTGGCCGGTCTTGCCACCCTTGGCCAGTCGAATGCGACCGTCCTGCTCGGTGTCGACACCATATTGGGCAAACCAGGGAGCAGGGACTCGGACGGAAGCCGAACGCGATGATCACGTTGTCAGCAGGAATGATCTCCTCGCTGCCCGCCACCTCGACCGGCACACGGCGGCCGCTGGCGTCAGCCGGGCCGAGTTCGGTCGTCACGACTTTGACCCCCTCGACGCGGCCTTCGCCGACGATCGCCACCGGCTGGCGGTTGAACAAGAACTGCACGCCCTCTTCGCGGGCATTGGCGACCTCGCGGCGGCTGCCCGGCATATTGGCTTCGTCGCGGCGGTAGGCGCAGGTGACACTGGCGGCACCTTGGCGGATAGCGCTGCGGTTGCAGTCCATCGCGGTATCGCCGCCGCCGAGCACCACCACGCGCTTACCATTCATGTCGTAGAAGGGCTCGCCGGGCTTGGCCAGGCCCATGTGCTGATTGACATTGGCCACCAGATACGGGAGCGCCTCGACCACGCCCGGCAGGGTCTCGCCGGGGAAACCGCCCTTCATCGAGGTGTAAGTGCCCATGCCGAGGAACACGGCGTCGTAGTCGTCGAGCAATTGCTGGAACGGGATGTCCCGGCCAACATCGACACCCAGCCGGAACTCGACGCCCATGCCTTCCATCACCTCGCGCCGGGTCTGCACCACCTGCTTCTCGAGCTTGAACTCGGGAATGCCGAAAGTCAGCAATCCGCCGATCTGCTCGTAGCGATCGAACACCACTGGCTGAACGCCGTTGCGCACCAAGATGTCGGCCGCACCCAGACCCGCCGGTCCCGCGCCAATGATGGCGACGCGCCGTCCGGTAGGCACGACTTCCGACATATCTGGCCGCCAGCCCTGCGCAAACGCAGTGTCGGTGATGTACTTCTCAACTTGGCCGATGGTCACAGCGCCGAAGCCCTCTTCGAGCGTGCACGCACCTTCGCAGAGGCGGTCCTGCGGGCAGACGCGCCCGCACATCTCGGGCAGCGAGTTGGTCTGGTGCGAAAGCTCCGCCGCCTCGAACAGGCGGCCTTCTTGGATCAGTTGCAGCCAGTTCGGGATGTAGTTGTGCACCGGGCACTTCCACTCACAGTACGGGTTGCCGCAGGCCAAACAGCGGCCCGCTTGCTCACCGGCCTGATCGGCGTCCATGGTGGCGTAGATCTCGCGGTAATCCTTAATACGGATGACCGGCTTGGTCTTGTCGCCATCGCGGCGCGGCTTGTCGAGGAACTGGAAAGGATCGCGTTTCATATCGGTCTCAGGCGGCCACGGCTTCAACAGCGCGCGGCAAATCGGCGATCAGGGTCTGCAGGGTCATGCGCTTGGGCTTGACCAGCCAAACCCGCTCGAGGGTGGTGTCGAAATCGGCCAGCAGGGTTTGCGCGCGGGCCGACCCGGTCAGGGCGAGGTGCCGCTCCATCGCCGCCTTCAGATGGGCGCGATAGGGAGCGCCGTCATCGCCGGTGATGCGGTGGGTGTCGACCATCTCGCGGTTGACGCGGCCCGCGAACAAACCGGACTCGTCGTAGATGAAGGCCATGCCGCCGCTCATGCCGGCGCCGAAGTTGACGCCGGTATCGCCCAGCACCACCACGCAGCCGCCGGTCATGTACTCGCAGCCATGGTCACCCACGCCCTTCGACCACCGCCGAGGCCCCGCTGTTGCGCACCGCAAAGCGCTCGCCAGCCATACCGGCCGCAAACAGTTCGCCGGCAGTGCGCCGTACAGGCAGGTGTTGCCGATGATGATGTTGCGGCAAGCCTCGTACTGCGCCGCCTTGGGCGGGAAGACGATGATGCGACCGCCAGCCATGCCCTTGCCAACGTAGTCATTGGCGTCGCCCTCGACGCGCAACGTCAACCCGGAGCGTTCCAAACGCCAAGACTCTGGCCCGCACTGCCCTCGAAATCAACGGTGATGCAGTCGTGCGGCAGACCGGCCGAACCCCAGGTCTTGGCGATCTCGCCGGAGACACGGGCGCCGATCGAACGGTTGTAGTTGCGAATACCGTAGCGCAGTTGAACTGGCGTCTTGCTGGCAATCGCGGTGGCGGTGTCGAGCACCATCTGCTCGGCAAGCTCGCCCTTGTCGAACGAGGGATTGCGATTCTGGATGCAGAAGCGCGGCTCGCTGTCCGGAATATCACCGTGCGACAGCAGCACGTCGAGCTTGAGGCGCTGCTGACGTTCAGTCTCGCCGGGCAGCAACTCGAGCAGGTCGGTGCGGCCGATCAGTTCTTCCAGACTGCGCACGCCCAGCTTAGCCAGCCACTCGCGCGTCTCTTCG
This sequence comes from Betaproteobacteria bacterium, assembly GCA_009927815.1. Taxonomy (GTDB): domain Bacteria; phylum Pseudomonadota; class Gammaproteobacteria; order Burkholderiales; family UBA3065; genus UBA3065. Next base: position 8,264 of record RFMI01000076.1, read on the forward strand.
GCGACGAAGCGGAAGAAGTTGACGACCATCTCCGGCAGACCGATGAAGTGCTCTTTGCGCAGCGTGATGTTCTGCGTGGCCACGCCGGTGGCGCAGTTGTTCAAGTGACAGATGCGCAGGTACTTGCAGCCCAGCGCGATCATCGGCGCGGTGCCGAAGCCAAAGCTCTCCGCACCGAGGATCGCCGCCTTGACCACATCGAGGCCGGTCTTGAGGCCGCCATCGGTCTGCACCAGCACGCGACCGCGCAGGCCGTTGGCGCGCAACACCTGCTGCGCCTCGGACAAGCCCAACTCCCACGGCGTGCCGGCGTACTTGACGCTGGTCAGCGGGCTGGCGCCAGTGCCGCCGTCATAACCCGAGATGGTGATGAGGTCGGCGTAGGCTTTGGCGACGCCTGCGGCCACGGTGCCGACGCCCGGCTCGGCGACCAGCTTGACCGACACCAGCGCATCCGGATTGACCTGCTTGAGGTCGAAGATGAGCTGTGCCAAGTCTTCGATGGAATAGATGTCGTGGTGCGGCGGCGGCGAGATCAGCGGCGTGCCGGGCTTGCAGTGGCGCAACCGGGCGATGGTCTCGCTGACTTTGTCACCGGGCAGCTGACCGCCCTCGCCGGGCTTGGCGCCCTGCGCGACCTTGATCTGCAGCACCTCGGCGTTGACCAAATAGGTCGGCGTGACGCCAAAACGGCCAGAGGCCACCTGCTTGATTTTGGAGGTGCGGATGGTGCCGTAGCGGGCCGGGTCTTCGCCGCCCTCACCGGAGTTGCTGCGACCACCAATGCGATTCATGCCCTCGGCCAGCGCCTCGTGCGCCTCAGGGGAGAGCGCGCCAAGCGACATGCCAGCCGAGTCGAAACGCTTGAGGATGCTGTCAACGGGCTCGATCTCGTCGATCGGCAGCGGCGTCTCTTGCGTTTTGACACGCATCAGGTCGCGGAACATGGCGACCGGGCGACTGTTCACCGTGTCGGCGTACTGCCGGTAGAGCGCGTAGTCGCCCTGCTTCACCGCCTTCTGCAGCTGCTGCACCACGTCCGGGTTGTAGGCGTGGAACTCCTCGCCGAACATGAACTTAAGCAGACCGCCCGCGGTGAGCGGACGCTGCGGGTTGTGCGCGAGCTTGGAGAGCGCCTGGAGGTCGTCCTCGAAATCTTTGAAAATTGGCACCCGAGATGCGCGAAACGGTGCCCTTGAGCGCGAGGCCCACCACCTCTTCGTTGAGGCCGACCGCTTCAAAGAGTTGCGCGCCGCGGTAGCTCGACACCGCCGAGATGCCCATCTTGGAGAGAATCTTGTAGAGACCCTTGTCCATGCCCTTGCGGTAGTTGGCCAGCGCCTTGTCGAGCGGCAACTTGACCTCGCCCGAGCGCACGAACTCGGCAATGACCTGATAGGCCAGCCAGGGGTAGACGGCGGTCGCGCCGTAGCCGACCAAACAGGCGTAGTGGTGGGGGTCACGCACCGAGCCGGTCTCAGCAACGATATTGGCGTTGCAGCGCTGGCCAGCGTCGATCAACGCGTGGTGCACGGCGCCGACCGCAAACAACATCGGTACCGGCAACTTGCCCTTGGGCACTTCACGGTCAGTCAGCACGATGACCACATGGCCGGTACGCACCGCCTCGACCGCCTGCTGCGCCACCGCAGCGACGGCGTCCTTGAGCGACTGCTGCGCCGGGTCGTAGGCCAGCGCGAGTGTGGTCGCCTTGAAGGCCGGGTCGGTGAGCGTGGTCAGCGCGTTGAAGGCGTGGCGCGACAGAATCGGCGACTCGATGCCGATGCGATGAGCATGGTCGGCGGTCTCTTCGAACAGGTTGCGCTCGGGGCCAAAACATGTCGCCAGCGACATCACGATCGCCTCACGGATCGGGTCGATCGGCGGGTTGGTCACTTGCGCGAACTGCTGGCGCAGGTAGTCGTAAGGCGAGCGGACCTTGCGCGAGAGCACCGCCATCGGCGTGTCGTCGCCCATCGAGCCAATCGCCTCGTTACCGTCCTCGGCGAGCACGCGGATGATCTGGTCACGCTCTTCGAAGCTCACGTTGAAGAGCTTCTGCTCCACCAACAGCGCCTTATGGTCGAGCTGTGGCAGGTCGGCGTCCTGCGAGTCACCGAACTCCGGGTGCTGGGAATGCTCGTCCAACCAGGCGCGGTAGGGGTGCTGCTTCTTGAGCAGGTTGTCGATGTCCTCGGACATCAGCAACTCGCCGGTCTGCAGGTC